>JAHDGY010000006.1 GCA_020631555.1 Flavobacteriales bacterium
CCTAGTTGATCAATAATCTTGGTGCGAAAACGGGGTGGAATTGAATCGAATTCGACTAAAGCAGTTCTACCGTTGCCGCCTTTTCTAACGACTCGAATCCTGTTCCGTGAGGCAAGCCTGTTATAGTTCCATACTGAAAGTATTCCAGATTGTCCAAATAACCAATTAGCTGGTATGCATAGAGCGTTGTTATAATCTTGATACATATTACACTCTTATTTTAGTTACCTGCTCAATCAGCATTTCCTTAGCACGGAGTCTTATCTGTTTGGCTAATTCGGATTTAGTAGAATCTTTTAAGGCTTTATAGACTGTTTGTTTGGACGTACCAAACTCAAGTTCGAGTCTTTTGCTGTAGTTCGTAGGAATCTGAATTTCATTCTTTGCTGTTTCCATATCTATATTAACAACGTTACGAATGCAAATATTGATATTATTTTATCGGTTTACAAAATTAAATTATCGATTGTAAACGATTTTATTACCCAAACGATCGCTAAAAAAAGCATAAAACCCCTGAAAACACGCTTAAATCATCCATTTTACATCGTTTGTAAATATTTTAAAATCATTTACAGATATTATAATACTACACCTGATTAGATCCGCTCTCTTTATAATTTGTCTATATTTACTTTTGTAAACAGTACTATTTTATCACACCTAAAGCCTATTAAGCTGATAATTAGAGTAATTGTTGAACTTTTAAACCTGTTTACAGAGAATATTATATAGAATATATTAAACCTCGGTAATTAAACACCAACATGGAAGAGCCTAGCAGTAAAATAGAGGACAGAATTCACCAAATAATCAAACACGAAAAAGTTAGCACGCACAAGTTCTCGGAAATAATAGGGACCTCAAGTAGCTACTTTAATAAATTAATCCGACTTGGTGGTTCGATCGGATCCGATAAAATTGAAAAAATACTCGCTAAATACCCGTATGTAGACGCGAATTGGCTAATGACTGGTGCGGGAGAAATGATAAAGAATAATAGATGCACAACTATCACCCAAAACCAAATTCCTATTTACAATTCGATTAAAGAGTTTCTCAATATGGCAAATGACGAACACAGTCAAGCTACTGAATTCATGAACATCATTCCGAGAAGCAAGAAAACGGAAGCATACATACAAGCCTATGGTTGTTCAATGTCACCTGAGATAAAAGACGGGTCTATAATAGGAATAAAACAAATAAACGATATAAGTTATCTGGACAGCCAATACAAGTACCTTATTATTACCGACGCTGACAGTATGATCAAGTACGTTAGATTAGATCACAGTCGGGATGATTTAATTTTTTGCCATTCGCCCAACCATGATGAATTTTTTATACCTAAGACAACTATACGCCATATTTACATGATTACATGCGTATTAAATCCAGAGTAACTAATTCTACATTGATTATCAAAATATCTGAGGATCACCACTGTTGATTTAGCTCATTTCTTGTTTGTCAATCAATTCAATTCAGGTCTACACACACGCATTCTGCCGTAAAAACAAACAAGCGGCTTATAATCAGTGTTTTAATAAACAATCTTCATTAGACAATGTGGGATTATCCCCCTCTTAATACATCTAAAACAACGTTTTTGGAGGAGAATTGAAACACTAAGCCGTGTTTTACGAGTCTCAAAAAGCCGGATTTAGTGCATCCAACTGTGCATCCAACTGTGCACCCAATTCCAAAACACGTTTCAAGATTCTGAGCAGAAATTTTGCATTAAAGGGACTTTTAAAGTAGAGTTTAAACACTTAATACCTTTGATAGTCAATTATTTGAAAGGTGATGAAGGTATTTTAAGGGCTTTAGGAGGCCATAGAGACATTTTATGGACAAAAGATACCGGATTAGGACTTTTTGATTTTAGTTGGATGCACGGCGCTAATTTAGCTTCATGGCAGAGGTGACGGGTCTTGCGGGGCTCTTTTGCCCTCATGGCCTTTTAGGACTTTTTGATATTCCCCCCTTAATTGTTAAACAAAAAAGCCGCTATTAAGCGGCTTTTTCTTTTCTGTGGGCCCACTAGGGCTCGAACCTAGGACCCCCTGATTATGAGTCAGGTGCTCTAACCAACTGAGCTATGGGCCCGACATCTCTTAAAGATGCGTCAAAATCGTACGCAAAAGTAAACTTCGTCAATAGAATTACAAATAATTTGCCCGGATATTAATGACCCTTGATCGACTGACTAAAATTTATTTCGGAACTCTAATCGGCTTAACTTTTTCTTGTCTAAATACTGACTAATCACCAACTCGCTCCCAAGCACAAAGAACCCGCCAAATATATTAACCGACACTTGCTTGTATTGAGGCGATTCGAAATCAATTATTTGCTGAACCTTCATATTGCACTTTACGTCAATTTTGTGGCAAAATACAATGTCTCCTTTTTTTCCTTTTTTTTGTTTTCTTTTAACCTGCTTAGCACTTTTTCTTTGGAGCTCATACTTTTTGCCGGTACGAACTATAATCAAGGTGTTGCCTTGACTTAGAGCTATCCAAGGTTTGCTGTCGAGTCCCTGCTCTCTACTGCTGCTAATCAGCGGTAAAAACTTATAGATGTTATTCGTTTTAATTATTTTGCCTTTCGAATCAAAGCGCGTGATATACAAATTTTCATATTCTTTATGCCATGTCGTTTGGGTATGATCTCCCATTCTAGTTCGTGTCACATATTTAGAGTACCCCTCTCCTATCATTGAAAAACCGCCGTTTTCATGGGCAACAAATTCTCGAATAAATGGGTTTATATCCCTTGTTGAATTGGTATGCTTGTCACGCGCCTTTTGCGTTATCCTATCCTTTAAAGACTCTCTATCCTGAACACAAATCTCTTGGGTAGAAACTGTTGGTAGCCTTCGCAATTTTTTATCCAACCGTATAGATATTGCGCCTGTTGAACACGATTTATCCTTAGTTGTGTAGTAACCACACAAAAATGGCGCCCCATCTGGCTGAATAAATAAAGCCAACCTCTTCACTTTTTTAGATTCAAATGCTTCAATTTTTTGAGATTGATTACCATTTTTATTGACTTTAACCACCTCAACATACTCTAGTTTTCCTCTCCTGGAAATTCCGTAATAACTATCTGAACCTGTACCAAACTTAAAGTCTCTTTTCTTCAAACCCGAACGGTATTGCATAAGAAAGTAAACATTTTTGTCATTATCCATTTTGGCATCCAAAACCTCATAACAGGTTTGCTTTTTTACCACCATGTTCTCAAAATTTTTGGACCATACTTCCTTGAGTTGAGAATTGTAGATGGCAAACCAGCCTTTTCTCTTTTGTCGATCGCCAAGAGGTGAAACAAATCCAAATAACATATGCTTTTGGTCCGGTGACATCGAAACATGGAAAACCGGCTGATATCTATTTTTTCTAAACTTGTGTGTATGCAGTGTAATCGCATTTCCCAAGGTTCCATCCTTTGTATCAATCAAATATGCTCTAACTTTAAAGCTCGTCAACTTTGCTTCTTTGTCGGAACATGTAACCAAAATTGGCTTACCGGCTACCGAATACAACCCCTTTATTTTAGTGTCTCCTTCATCTATTTTTTGATCTATTTTAGTAGAATAAATCAATTTCCGTTGTTTGCTAAGGCGCTCAATGAAGTAATTTGTACCTCTAAACCTGCCTTTGTGTACCGCTTTGATTAATAAATATCCACCCTTTATTGGGATCATTTGTTCAACAAATGCCGACCCACGTCCTTCGACTTCCAGCTCAAAATGGTGAACTCCTTGAGATTTTTGCGCCTGAATTCCAAACGCCAGTAGCAAGGCCATTAAGCCTAAAACTGTTGCTTTTTTCATTTTTTAGAAATTTATAACCTGTGCAATCTAAATTGCTGATTGCAATCGGCGGCAAACGTACTACTTTTTATTAACAATCAACGTAATAAACAAAAAATGTAACAGGCCTTCTGAAATTCCTAAGCACGCCCCTTTCTAGAGGACTTCTTTTTACGCTTCTTCTTATAAGACTTAATCTCCAGTCTTTTGTTGGTTTTCTTAAAGTCTTGTCGCATGATTAAATGATCATCTACAATGTAAATGTCTTCATTTGGATTTGGCAATTCCATCTTCTTGTAAGAACTAGCTTGCATATCGACAATCTTACGTAGCCTCACCCCTCCATTTCTATCCACCTGGTGGCACAGTACAATTTTTGCCTTCTTCTCCTTTTCTTTCTGAGCCTTTGTTTTTTTCTTTTTGCCCTTCTTTCGTTTACTCTTTTTCTTTCCGTACTCTAAGAGCTCCTTCTTTTTTCCTGCTGCAAAAACAACAGTCGAATTACGCAGATTCGCAATATACCGTGGACTAAATGCTAATCCATTTTCCAAAGCACTTTCCAGCCGTTTTTTGTCCAACTTGTTGATAGTTGTATTATTCAAAAACCTACCCTCCTTGTTAAACCTAGTAATGAATAAATGCTCATAATTTGCGAAGTACGCTTCTTTCCTTTGTCCACCTCCACCTTTAGCCAAGAGGCTCAAGTCTCCGCCTGTCTCCGCAGTGATAAAATAGGTTTCTCCAATTAAGGAGTAATCACCATTATTGTGCGAAACGAACTTTCTCATTTGAATAGTTCTGGGCACCACAATGCTCGATCCTACTGCATGAACTCTTACCTCAAAATCCGCTCCTTCAGATCTCTTCAAAGCCCGTCGTTGCTTTTTTGTCAAATCATCGCAAAGCCCTCTTTCTGTTCTTTTTAGCGTGCCTTTTAAATCTTTTTCCAAAAGAATGGTTACAACTCCTTGAGGACAATCTCCTTTAAATGCATAGTAATACCCATGAGCCGCAACCTGTCCCTTTCGTCCAATTCTTAGTGCCAACACATCAATTTCTTTATCATCGCTCACCTCCAAATCCATTCGACGCTCATCATCTTCTGAATATTTTACCACCTCGTAATTCAAGAAAACTCCAGCTGGATAAATATTGTTGAAACTGGTATTCGTAAAGTTTCTCTTCTGATAGCGTTTTTTTACCTCATCTCTATGAGCAAGCATGGCGTAAACATTACTCTCATTGTCCAACTTCAAATCCATAATATCATAGGTGCGCTTGCCCTGAACCATGTCGTCAATCAACTTCGACCACTGTAATTCCAATGCGGCATTGTAAACAGCAATTCCCGCCTTTCTTTTCTTCAGGTCCGCCAATGGCGATCGAAAACTGAATAATATCTGATTTTGATTTGGAGACACAGATACATCATAAATTACAGGATACGTGCGTTTAGTTTTAGCATGTGTAAATACGGTCTGGCGATCTCCTAATTCTCCTGTACTCAAATCCACTTGATACGCGTATAAATTGCACAGTTTTGGACCAAACTTCTGGGTCGTATGCGTAACCAATATTCCTTTATTTCTAACAACATAAAGCCCCAACACATCAACCGGGTTATTATCAAATTCTTGACCGAAGTCCTCCAAGTAAATTGATTTGAAATTCTTGTCTAATTTTTCAATCCGGCAATTACCAAACTGAAAACCATCTGAATAATCGCCTCTTAAGAAAACATACCCATCTTTTATCTTCTGGAAACTTTTAATACTCGTTGGCACATCAGGACCTGCGTGCAGATCAAAATGGGTGATCTTTTGGGTAGATTTTTTCTTTCTGGCGCTCTTCGTTCGAGATGTTTGCGCCTGTCCGGCAAAGGCCAAAACTATAGCCATCGCGCTCAATACCGCTGCTTTCTTCATAGTCAACTTAAACAAACTACTGCATACCTTCTAAATAACGGTTGCAATCGGCGATAAACCTACGACCCTTTTTCTTTTCACGCAACTGCTCGAACCGAAATATTGAAGTATAATCCGTTTCTTCGCACAAACTTAACACAACATGCTCATCAAAAACATCATCTTCGATTTTGGAGGAGTACTTCTCGATGTGGACTACTTCGCAACCGAAAAAGCCTTTGAACAATTGGGCATTCCGAATTTTGGTCCAATGTTCTCTCAAGCTTCACAATCAACTCTTTTCGACCAACTGGAAATTGGAACAATTACACCAGAAGCATTTTGCGAACAGTTCAGAGAGAAAACCAGTAGCAAACTAACGGATGAACAAATCACCCAAGCATGGAACGCCATGTTAGGCTCCATGCCACAAGAGCGTGTTCAACTATTGATCGATTTAAAAGAAAAGTATAGAATCTTTGCGTTTAGCAATACTAACGCTATTCATATGAAAGCATTTACCAAAACTTTGAAAGAAGAAAATGGAATAAATGACTTTCCAGCAATGTTCGAGAAAGCCTACTTTTCCCATCAACTTGGCATGCGAAAGCCACACCCCGAAGGATTTGAATGCATCATATCAGAAAACAGCCTTATTCCAGCAGAAACCCTGTTTATAGACGACACCGCGCGACATGTTGAGGGTGCAAAAAAAGTTGGCATTCAAGGTCATTTTCTGGACTTAAGTAAAGAGAATATTATCGACTATTTCAATAATAAAGGATAACATAATGACAACCCTTGAAGGAATAAAAGAAAAGTATTTACAGGCCCCACACTTAGCTGAAATTTGTACCAAACTGGACCAACCAGGGACCAATATTCAACTAACAGGATTGGTAGGTTCTGCTACTGCATTTATTGCTTCGAGTGTTTTTTCGAAACGCCCCGGAAACTACCTTTTCGTGCTGAACGACAAGGAGGAATCAGCATATTTTTTCAACTCCTTGGAACGACTGCATGGAGAAGAGCGAGGAACAACAATTTTGTTTTATCCGGGATCTTATCGTAGACCGTATCAGATCGAAGAAACCGACAATGCCAATATTCTGCTTCGAGCTGAGGTATTGAATGTTATTCAGAAAAAAAGAAAAAATACGCTAATCGTAACTTACCCGGAAGCTATTGTCGAAAAGGTGGTTACAAAAAAACACCTTGAAAAAAACACCTTGGATATAATTCATGGAGAGTCTTATTCCATCGAATTTATCAATGAGTTGCTAATCGAAATGGATTTCGAAAAGGTTGACTACGTCTATGAACCAGGTCAATTTGCCGTGCGCGGGGGTATTGTAGACGTGTACTCATTCAGTCACGACAACCCTTACCGTATTGAGTTTTGGGGCGACGATGTAGATTCTATCCGTTCGTTTGACACAACCACTCAATTGTCGATAAAGACCTTAAAAAAAATCTCTATTGTCCCGAACGTTAACGATCGGTTGCTGCAAGAAAGCCGACAATCGTTTTTAGATTATATTCCGCAAAACACCACCTATTGGATTGATAATTTAGAAGTAGCGCAGGGGAAAATAAATGCTGGATTCGAAAAGGCCGAATACGCTTACGAACAAATGAATTCGGACATAAAACATCTCAAACCCGATGAGCTGTATATTACCCCAACAGAGTTTCAACAGCAGTTGACGAAATTTAGTGGAGTCCATCTAAATACTTTAAATAAAGATCTTACGACGTTCCAGTATGATTGCGTTCCACAGCCTTCTTTCAATAAAAATTTCGATTTGTTGGCAGAAAACCTTCGAGAGAACGAAGAAAGTGGAATCGAGAACTTCATATTCGCGGAGAATCCAAAACAAATTGAAAGAATCTACCGAATATTTGAAGACAAAGAAGAGGAGTTGCGCTTTACTCCGATCACCACAGCGATTAACGAAGGGTTTATCGATCGCAATCTCAATATCGCGTTATACACCGATCATCAAATTTTTGAGCGCTACCATAAATTCAAACTTAAAGAAGGGTACGCAAAATCTAAACAAGCATTTACGCTAAAAGAAATTTACGACCTTCAAAAGGGAGACTACGTAGTTCATGTCGATCATGGTGTGGGGAAATTTTCAGGACTGGAAAAAATTGATGTTCAAGGCAAAGAGCAAGAAGCTATTCGCCTCGAGTACAAAGGCGGCGATATTCTCTACGTGAGTATTCACTCGTTGCATAGAATTTCAAAATACACCGGCAAAGAAGGTGCCGAACCAAAACTGCACAAATTAGGGTCGCCAGCTTGGGCGAACTCCAAAAACAAAACCAAAAAACGGATTAAGGAAGTTGCCTTCGATTTGATCCAGTTGTATGCAAAACGAAAGAAGTCTAAAGGGTTTGCTTTTTCTCCGGACACCTATTTGCAACACGAATTAGAAGCCTCTTTTATCTACGAAGACACTCCTGACCAGCTTTCGGCAACAATTGCGGTAAAGAAAGACATGGAGAGCGAAACACCAATGGATCGGTTAATATGCGGAGATGTTGGATTTGGCAAAACGGAAATTGCAATCCGAGCAGCGTTTAAGGCGGCTACGGATAGCAAACAGGTCGCAATTTTGGTTCCAACAACTGTACTGGCTTTTCAACACTACCGAAACATTAGCGCACGATTAAATGAATTTCCAGTGCGGGTTGATTATGTAAATCGTTTTAAATCGAACGCCAAAAACAAGGAAACACTGAAGGACCTTGCTGACGGTAAGGTGGACATTATAATAGGCACGCACCGACTTGCCGGAAAAGAGGTTAAGTTCAAAGATCTTGGCCTACTAATAATTGATGAAGAGCAAAAGTTTGGAGTTTCCGTAAAGGACAAATTAAAAACCTTGAAAGAAAACGTGGATACGTTGACGCTAACTGCTACACCAATACCACGGACATTGCAGTTTTCGTTAATGAATGCAAGAGACCTTTCAACGATAAACACACCGCCACCGAACAGATATCCAGTTCAAACGGAAATAAGAACACTTAATGAAGAAGTTCTTCGCGACGCGATTACTTACGAGGTACAGCGTGGCGGACAAGTATTTTTTGTGCATAATCGGGTACAAAATATAAAGGAAGTGGCGGGCATGATTCAGCGACTTTGTCCTGATGTTAGAATCGCAATTGGTCACGGACAAATGGAAGGGCCAAAGCTAGAAAGTATCATGATGGACTTTATGGCCGGAATGTACGACGTACTGGTTGCCACCACCATTATTGAATCGGGTGTGGATATTGCCAACGCAAACACCATCATTGTGAATAACGCCAATAATTTTGGACTGAGCGATTTGCACCAACTTCGGGGCAGGGTTGGGCGATCGAACAAAAAGGCTTTCTGTATTCTGCTGACGCCGCCAATGCATATGATCACTTCTGAAGCCAAAAAGCGACTAATGGCAATCGAACAGTTTTCTGACTTAGGAAGCGGATTTAACATTGCCATGCGCGACCTGGATATTCGTGGTGCCGGTGATTTATTGGGCGCAGAGCAAAGCGGATTCATCTCCGATATCGGCTTTGACATGTTCCACAAGATTCTAGACGAAACGGTCCAGGAATTGAAAGAGAATGAATTTAAGGACATCTTCGAGGAAGAAATTGCCAACAAATCGTTCGTGTCTGACACAACGGTGGAAACGGATTTGGAACTAGTAATTCCAGACGATTATGTAAACGACATTACAGAACGTTTGAGCTTGTATAGAGAGTTGGATGAAATTCAAGAGATCAAAACACTAAAGGCGTACGAAGCAAGACTAATTGACCGATTTGGTCCCGTTCCGAGGGAAGCCCAAGAATTAATGCTCGCGATTCAGTTGCGTTGGAAAGCAAAAGCAATTGGCTTCGAGAAAATTGTTATCAAGCAAAATACCTTTATTGGCTTCTTCGTGGCCGACTCAGATTCTGCCTACTACCAATCGGCCAGTTTCACCAAGGTTCTAAATTTTGTTCAGCAAAATCCTCGGGCTTGCAATATGGCCGAGAAAAAAGGAAAGCTGCGCCTGCGATTCGACAATGTTGGCGATGTTCAAACTGCACTCGAACATTTAAATAACATTTTACCGCAAGCGGATTTGTGTGAGGCTTAAATCGCAATGAATACAAAAGCCAACCATCCGTAGAAAACCTGTACGACAATTGGCTTTTGCAATAGCTGTTTTTCTGGTTCTGGCCCTGCTAAATTGAAGATGTTATTTCCCAGTTTTAAACAAGTAAGCAATCCTGAAAGTAGCGTTAAACCAGTCCATCTTTCCGAACTTTTCGCGATTGTTGATTACGTCGAATGTACATCCAAAAAGCCAGCCCATTTTTCAATGGAGCTGGCTATATTGATTGGTAAGTTTGAGTTATTCAGAGTATAGCAACTCTAGAATAGCTCACTCGAGGATTTCATCTTTTGAAATGATAACTGAGTAGCCTTTCAACTTCTTTCTCAGTCCAAGTATTTTATCCGCAATTTGAACAAAATTGAAATGTCAATACTTTTTATTCGATAATCGGCAAATTTGGTATGCCGAAAAAGAAGAGGTCCAATGTTTTAAGCATTTTCTATTTGTAGACAGAAAACTTTTATTAGTGTTCTTCAACAAACTTAACTTCATTAGGGTTCGCAAATTTCGACAAGTTGAATACCAATGAAACCATAGCAAAACGGCCTACTGTATTAAACTCCCGTTGACCAATCACGTTCCCGTTTGCAAAGCGTCGAACTCCCCTATTTTGGTTCAGGATATCATTAACTGAACACACCACTTGAAGTCTTTTTTTCCAAATTGACTTTGAAACAGACGCCTTCCATAAAAACAAGTTTTGAGATTCGTCAAATGCTTGCCCCGCCAGCTGGCTAATATCCAAACCTGATTTAATTTCAAAGCCTTTCGGCAAGGTTGTTCTACAATCAGCATAGTAACTATTGTCGAAATAATTTCCTCCCGTATTAAGTGAATGCCGTGCAAGGTTATAAGAAATTTTAGCCCCGATACGAATATCTACTTTGTCCTTTTCTTTTCTGTTAGCCAAACTCACATCTACCGAAGAACCATACAAATCTTGTTCGTTTTCAAGTTTATTAAGAAGCGATGTTTGTCGGTTATAATAACCCTTTACCGCTACATTAACTACTGCCTTGATTGGTTTGATAGGTGTGTTAACCGTTGCTCCCAAATCCGCTTCATACGCCCTGTTCGAATTTATCGGCTTTGAAATTCGTACAAGATTTGGGTCAATATCAATAGAGCTTGTAATCTTATTGGTAATGTAACTTGCTCGCGCATCGAGGTAGAAGCTTGTGAACGAAAACGGATCGTATTGATATAGATTAAAATTCAATTCTTGCGCGTATTCTGGAACCAAATCGGGGTTTCCAATTGTTAAATAAGTCGGGTCAAGATTGTTGATTATTGGACTTAACTGATCAAGCGAAGGGGCTTGAAGCGAACTATTGAAGCGCAACTCAAATGCCCCCTCTCTGGACGACCGCGAATCAAAAGTCAAATTAACATAAGGAACTAGGTTATTATTTGTTTTTTGCTCCCCATACAAATGATTAGATTGTTGAACCGTTTGTACTCCCCCTAAAATCATCAAGTTCCTTTTTCCGATGTTTCTTCTCCAGCCCGCTGCAACTTGCCAGTTTAACACGTTGTTTTGAAATTTCCCAGTAAGCTTTTGATTAAGCTCCGCAGTTGCGCCTGAATTATCATAAAACATCTGACTAATCGTGTTGCGCTGAGCTGAAATATTTCCTCTAAAGGTTAAAAAATGTCCATCCTTAATTGGTTCATAGAACTTAATCGCCGAAGTTATTCCTCTTCTGTCTTTTTCTATTTCTTGAAGTTGATTTGCCCCTTCTAAGGCTATGACCGTGTCAAAATAGCTAGTGGCTTGTGTAGCCATGGTTCTGCCATTAGTACTCCGGTTTACAGAACCTCCAACATTAATGTTTGCCACTCTTCCAGGCTCTCCAAGTTTCACCCTGTAGCCCAAATTACCGTTAATCTTCATGTTTTGAGCATCTCCGATATTATCGCGATTGGCCAAATTGTAGCCTAAATTGTTGATTGTAGAGTTTCTGGACCTACTCATCGCCGAGCTTATTCCGCCTCCCAATAGCCCTTGCACGTTAAAGTCCAGCTGATTGTTCGAATCAATATTATGGCTAATTGTTGTTGATAAACTATGATTGTTAAACATGTTGCGACTAGAAGCAGAGTCTTCAGTGTTCAATCTCGTGTTACCGAAAATGCTCTGTTGTTCAGACTCTTCTCGCAAATGATCTTTAAAGTGGTAGAAAAAGTAATGGCTCCTCAAATCTGTTTTCGGTGAAATAGTGTAGTTCAAGTTTCCACCAATTCCATAGGTAGTTTTTTCCCCTTCATTGTTGCCCAAATCCAAAGGCATGCCCATATCTTCCGGATTCATGCTAAAACTTGACCCTTCCGAACCAGCCATTTGCATCAAACCTCGCATTCCTCCAATAAAGTTTATGTAATCATTAAATGAAAAACCTCCCTGGTTGGTGTTGTTGGCCACTCCGACTATCGACGCCTGATAATTCTTGGTAAACTTATTGGCATTTCCTTTCCCCTCAAACCTTCCTTCCGAACCGTAACCAGCCCGCAACGTTCCAAAGACACCTGCCTTTTTATCTTCCTTCAACTTCAAGTTGATAGTCTTTTCTCGTGCACCGTCATCTATTCCAGCAAATTTGGAAAACTCTGTCTTATCGTCGAAAACCTGTACCGCATCCACAACGTCCGATGGCAAGTTTTTAGTGGCCAGCTTAGTATCGCTCCCAAAGAACTCTTTTCCGTCCACCAACACCTTTTCAACCTTCTTGCCGTGAGCTTTTGCATTTCCATCCTTATCCACGTGCACTCCTGGCAACTTTGATAAAAGTTCCTCAACATCAGAATTTTCTCCTGTTTTGAATGAGCTAGCATTGTATTCAATTGTGTCGTTCTTGAAAAGAATTGGAATTCTGTCCTCATAAACCACAACCTCTTGTAAGTCCTTCGATGAAGAATACATTTTTAGTTCGCCAACATCAATCGTTGAATTAGGCCCGACAACCTCCAATGTTTTGTTGAACGTGTTATAACCCAAATGCGACATCTGCATGATATATTTCCCCAGATCCACATCCTTTAACTTAAACTTTCCCTCCACATCCGTAAGGGCAAACTTAACAAGTGTAGAATCAGTACTCTTAAGCAAAACCACGGTCGCTCCGTCTACAACTTGGTTTAAAGAGTCTTTCAGCGTACCCGTTACCTGAAATTTTTGTCCGAAAGTCGTAAAGGAAACAAGGCAAATCAAAGTGATTTGGAGTATTCGTACCATGACAGTAAGTTTATTTTGTTTACAATTAGCGGCGAGGCTTATCTTTCCTCGGTCTTAATGATAACTTTATTGCCCTCACCTTCACGAGCTTCTTTGAACTCTTCCATTTTTTCCCGCACAATTTTGTCAAATTGCTCTTTGGTTACTTTTTTCCCTTTTTTTGGCGGTTTGATTTCATTTTCTACTCCAAGTTGAATGTCTTTTGCAGTAATTGCAACAGGGCCTGAATCCGATCGAGTTTCCAACTTTAATATCATACCCGGTAACTGACCATAACCTTTTGGACCAGAAGATATTTGCAACTTTGGAGCATACCAAGCCACTACCTCTTCTCCTTTGTCATCTTTCATGGTCGCACGACGACACGCGTATCCGGCAATTTCCTTTGTCACATTTTCGAGTTTCCACTTTTGCTTTTCTGCCTTATCCGAGGTAATTAGAAATTTCCTACCCATGAAATTTTCTTGCTGGACAGTTTTAGAGCTCTCCAAGTTAGTGTACACATACGTATCTGGCTTGTCTTCCATTTCTATTTGCATGCCCTCGGCTGCTTTTTGTGGCTCTTCCTTTCCAGGCCTGTATAAGGTCTCTGTTGAACTAAACAGAAGTTCATTGTTGAAAGTTAGTTCCGTAGGCATCATGTCGGCAAATGCGCTTAACTGCTCGTTGTTAGCAATCATCTCCTTCAAGTCCATCGACTCCTCGAAAATGATTTTCCCCGAATTTTGCTGTGCAAAATTGACGCTTACCAAACAACTCAATAGTCCAATTACTGTAGCTTTTTTCATAATAGTTTGTGTTACGATTCAGGAACTTTAGATTTGAAAAACAGTTCAAATCAACCAACCCAAAATCATGATTATTAACTTATTACAAGTTTGTCACTACTTAATTTTAAGACCATTCAAAAAAAGTTAATGAATGTTAAGAAATGTTAACTTATGTCTCATGGATTGATACCTTTGACGAATGACGAGCAGCAAGGTTGACGGGATTTTAGGAAAGAGAAAATTATTTACAGCAGTTTTAATCGCACTACTTGCCCTTGCGTACGTAGTATACTCAAGCCTACAAAAAGCAGCTAATTTTGACGATTTCAGTGAACTCGATTGGACTGGAAGATGCATTCCATATTTAGGCGTGGCGATAATTTTAATCATAATCCGAGATTTTGGATATATGATTCGGTTAAAAGCCCTATCGAAAAACAAGTTATCTTGGAAACAAAGCTTTAGGGTTACAATACTTTGGGAATTCGCTTCGGCCATGACCCCATCAGTTGTAGGCGGATCTGGAATCGCAATGTTCATAATTAACCGTGAAGGAATCAATATGGGTAAAAGCACTGCAATCGTAATGATTACAGCCCTACTTGATGAACTGTTTTACATCGTAATGGTACCGACCATTATTCTAATACTTGGATACTCGGCAACCTTTGAAAACCTTGCTTACTTTGTTCCGTTCTTTATTGCCGGATACATTTTCATTCTAGCGCTAACCTCAATCATTTTTAGCGGCGTATTCTGGAAACCAGAACTGCCAAGTAAGATCTTAGTTTGGTTCACAAAATTTCGTTGGTTTTCAAGGTGGAAAATACAAGCACAAGCTACTGGACAACAAATAATTGACGCATCTAAAGAGTTTAAATCTAAACCTGCCAAGTTTTGGGTAAAGCCGATACTTTCCACAATCTTCTCTTGGACAGCGAGGTTTTTATTAGTCAACGCTTTGATTGCCGCTTTTGTACCAATATCCTTTGGGCAGCATGTGCTGGTATTCGGAAGGCAACTAATTATGTGGGTAGTAATGCTGATTAGCCCAACACCTGGTAGTAGCGGCGTTGCAGAAATAGCTTTCGAAAGCTTTATTGGAAGCGCTACAAACTTAAGCCCTCTATTATTAGCTGGAATAATTGTATTGTGGAGGCTATCCACTTTTTTCCCGTACATCATAGCCGGAATGATAATCCTACCAGGATGGCTAATAAAAACTGGAACCAACGACAAATAATTACAAGGTAACAATTAGCTTTGCGTAAACTTCAGAGAGATGGCAGATTACGATAAAATGAGTTTTGGAACTAAGGCGATTCATGCAGGGGTACAGGCTGACCCAGCTACAGGAGCAATCATGACGCCCATATATCAAACTTCCACGTATGTTCAGGAAGGTGTTGGAAACCACAAGGGTTATGAATATTCAAGGACATTAAATCCGACTAGAGACGCGCTAGAAAAAAACCTTGCAGCTCTAGAAAGCGGCAAACATGGTGCTTGTTTTGGTTCAGGCCTTGCGGCGATTGACTGTGTGCTAAAAATGTTGAAGCCTGGCGATGAGGTTATTTCTACAAACGACCTGTATGGAGGAACATACCGGTTATTTACTACCATATTCAGTCACTACGGAATAAAGTTTCACTTCACCCCGATGGGAGAAATAGATGATGTCGAAGCTTTAATCAATGAAAAAACTGCACTTATTTGGGTTGAAACACCCACTAATCCCACGATGAAAATTGTGGATATTAAAGGAGTTTCCGAATTGGCTAAAAAGAACGACATATTATTTGCCGTTGATAATACATTTGCTACTCCTTATTTGCAAAGACCGTTAGAACTTGGTGCCGATATTGTTATGCATTCGATAACGAAATATTTGGGCGGACATTCAGACGTTGTAATGGGCGCATTGGTTGTAAATGATACGGCTCTTGCCGACGAAATGTATCGTATTCAAAATAGCTCTGGTGCGGTCTGCGGACCAATGGATAGTTTTCTCGTATTGAGAGGAATAAAAACGCTTCACCTACGGATGCAACGTCATTGCGAAAACGGGGCAAGAATAGCACATTGGCTGAAATCAAATTCTTTAATCCAGAATGTCTATTGGCCAGGGTTTGAAGACCACCCAAAGCACGAAATTGCGAAGCAACAAATGAAAGATTTCGGCGGCATGATTTCTTTTGACCTTAAAGGAGATGATCAGGCCCAGGCCTATCAAATTGTTGAGAGCCTGAAGGTTTTTAAACTTGCCGAATCTCTGGGCGGTGTTGAATCTCTTGTTGGACACCCCGCAAGTATGACGCACGCTTCTATTCCAGAGCCAGAAAGACTGAAAAGTGGTGTGTCTAATTCTCTCATTCGCTTGAGTGTTGGTGTTGAAGATTGTGATGATTTGATTGGTGACCTTGAACAAGCGTTTGCCAAAGCCGTTCAATATGCTTAGTACAAAATTTGCCGTAATTGGTGTTGGGCGTTACGGAGCCGAAATTGCCCGAAAATTAGCCGTAAAAGGTGCTGAAGTTTATGCCTTCGACAACGATGAAAGTAAAATTAATCTTATTAAAGACGATGTTGCTTTTTCTGTAACATTGGACAGCACAGATCACAAGGCCCTTATTTCTCAGAAGATCAATCAAATGGATGCCGTTGTGGTTTCTATAGGCGAAAATTTTGAAGCCGTGATTTTAACCGCTGCGCATTTAATCGACCTTGGCGTCAAAAGGATAATTGCCCGAGCTAGTGGAGAGAAGCAAAAAATGATTTTGGAAAAAATTGGGGTGACCGAAATTTTGGCACCAGAGGACGAAGTTGCGTCCCTTGTTGCTGAGCGCCTAATTAACCCCAACATCGTCTCTTTTTTACAATTGCCCGACGATTACGAAATTGCAGAAATCAAAGCACCAAATAAGATTGCAAACCGAACCGTTGCAGATATCGGGATTCGAGACAAATATAGCTTGACACTTATTACTCTTAAACGTGAGTTTGAATCAAAAAAAGATGGTGAAACCGTTATTGAAGTGCACATCGTAGGTGTTCCAACATCGGAGACTATAGTGCAAGAAACCGATACTTTGGTCGTGTTTGGCACCACTCAATCTGTCGAGAGGTTTATTGAAATAAACATGTAAAACATTGATTAACAGCAAGCTTTGTAACTTACACTAGAATAAACTAGACGTATTATGTTACGAGCAATCTTGCTGATCGTACTTAGCTGCCAAGTATTATTTGGTCAGCACACGCATTGGAACTGTGGACAAACTCAAAAACAGGAAGGTGTTCTTAGGAGCAACCCTAAGTTTCAATTATTGCATCAGCAAGCACAAGCACAACTTGCTAAAGACCGGGCCAACTACATGGCTGATAAAAACGAAATGCGGGAAGAAATTATTTATACGATCCCGGTGATATTCCACGTACTACACAATGGTGATCCAGAAAAAAATTTCTGTAGCTCAGTGCAAAAGCGCGATTGACAAGATTAATCAAGATTATAGCGCATCCAATAGCAACATTAACGATGTGGTTACCGCTTTTAAAGGCAAACAAACCAATTGCGAAATTCAATTTAGACTTGCCACGAAAGCCCCTAACGGCAAATGCTTTACAGGTGCTGGGATGTTTCTTGACCAACTATTGGTTGAGTTTAGCACGGATTGTGGCCAAAAATTGGTCAACGGAGGAATTATTGTCTTCCGAACTCATTACCCGCCAACCAAACTTCTAGTAGCTTCGTTCCAAAGAAAGATGAATGGAAAGAAGTGGTTATCCCAATCAAAGAATCCTTTTTGGTGAAGAACTTTTATTTCGATTAAAATACAAAGCTCTAGGAGCAAACAACACCTACATCGATGACATCAATCTAATGGTCGACGACCAAATTTCCGTCGGTGAAATTTCACCTCCAGATTTTGTCACTGTTTTTCCTAATCCACCCTCACAAAAGCTCAACGTTAGGTTCAAATCACCCAATTATGAAATGACCTCAATTAATCTTTTAGACCCCGTTGGCTGCTTGGTCGAAAACCTGATGACTAACAAATTGAAAAAAAACGAACTCACCTTCGCAATTGATTCTCTGGAGAAAGGGTTGTATCTTGTGCACATTAAAAAA
This sequence comes from Flavobacteriales bacterium, assembly GCA_020631555.1. Classification (GTDB taxonomy): domain Bacteria; phylum Bacteroidota; class Bacteroidia; order Flavobacteriales_D; family Parvicellaceae; genus JAHDGY01. The sequence continues at coordinate 18,034 of JAHDGY010000006.1, forward strand.
GACATAAAACACTTGTTTACAATGTTTTAATCAGACAATAAGCAGTTTACTTAATTACACAACAACTAACATAAAAAAAGCGCATGCATCGATTTTTATTTGTTTTCGCATTAGCGACCTGTACTGCATTTGGCCAAGAAACTTCTAAAGAATGTGGTCATAATCAAGCATTGGAAAGACTATTTCAAAGAAGTCCTAAATTCAAGTTGTTGCACCAACAAACTCAAGATCAGTTGGATGAAGACAGAGCTAAGTATCTAGCAGAAAAAAATGAAATTCGGGAGGGAACAGTTTATACTATTCCTGTTGTATTCCACATACTTCATAATGATGGCCCTGAAAAAATTAGTATTGCACAATGCAAAAGTGCAATTGATAAAATGAATCGCGATTTTAGTGCAAGCAACAGTGACGTGAATGACGTAGTTGATGCCTTTAAAGGTAAACAAGCAAATTGCGAAATTCAGTTCCGACTGGCTACCAAAGCTCCGGATGGAACATGTTTTCCAGGAGTGACTTACACCAAATCCAGCAAAACTGAAGGAGATGTCGCCTGGGGTGATGGACACGATCAAGTAAGTGACATAATGAAAGGTAACAACGTTTTTCAAGGTGATTGGGAACTAACAACAAATTATATGCACGTGTATGTGTGTAAATCATTAGAGGACGGTGCGCCAGCTTACACGTTTTATCCAAACGAGGAAGGCATGTATCTACAGATTTTTGTAACTCCTGCACGTGTTGGAACCATTGAAGCTGCTTCTAATGTTGTTGGTGGCACAACGATGTCTCATGAGGTTGGACATTGGTTAAATCTAGCTCACCCTTGGGGCAATTCAAATGATGCTGAAGCAAGTGACAACTGTAACATCGATGACGGCGTCGAAGACACCCCACTTTGCAAGGGCATTCGGTCCTGTAATTTAAAAAACAATTCCTGTAATGGAGATAACGCCTACTGGGGGTTCGATCAAATTGATAATGTTGAAAATTTTATGGATTATTCTGGTTGTCGGAAAATGTTCACGGAAGGACAAAAGGACAGAATGCGAGCAGCTTTAAATAGCAGTGTAGCCGGAAGAAACAACCTTTGGACAGAAGCAAACCTACAAAAGGTAGGTGCGGTAGACGACCCTGCGCTGTGCGCTGCATATTTCGAGTCGAATAGAACGACTATTTGCGAAGGGCAATCAATTGAGTTTACGGATCAGTCTTTCAACGGCAAAGTTGTTAAATGGAACTGGTCATTTGAAGGAGGAACTCCAGCAATTTCTAACGAACAAAACCCGACAATTACGTACAACTCGGCTGGACAATTCAAAGTTACTCTTACCGTTGAGGATGCAGCTGGCAATAAGTACAATAAAACACAATCGAACTATGTTACAGTTAATGAAGGAGCCGGATCCATTACATCAATAACGGAAGGGTTCGAAACCCTTTCTAGTCTATCCGGATCTCAATGGAAAACGACTTCCGGAAACGACTTTGAGTGGGAAGTCTATTCTAATGCTGCGGCAAGCGGAAATAAATGTATTAGAATTGTAAGTAGATCGGGATCTGGATGGGATGAAAAATGGAATGCCATTGACAAAGATATATTGCAAAGTCCCATGATCGACCTTAGCGGACAGAACAATGTCGTGCTTTCTTTTAAATATGCCCACGTCAAATTTGTTGATTCATTGCGAGATAAATTGCGAATAAAGATTAGCAAAGACTGCGGAAAAAGCTGGTCAACCAAAAAGCAGTTGTCTTCAAAATTGCTCACCGGGGATAATCACTCTATCAGCTTTGTTCCTGAGGCGAAAGAATGGAACAGCACATCAATTAAAGTTAGCGACAATTTTCACGTTTCGAACTTCATGTTCAGGTTGGAATACGAATCATTTGGTGGAAACAATGTTTACATTGACGACATTAACCTAAGTGCAAGCAACGATGTTGCAGTTGAGGAGATTACAAACACATGGCAACCTGAACTATTTCCAAACCCGGCAAAAGACGTAATCACCTTGTCGTTCAAATACCTCCCGTCGCGAGATCTGAAAATTAATCTTTCTGACGTCCAAGGAAGACAAATCAAATCATTCCTTTACCCTTCCTTTAATGAAAAAACTTTGTCTCTTCCAGTCCATCAATTTGATCGTGGATTATACATTGTTGAGGTCATATCTGGGCAGAAAAAATATCGAAGCAAAGTCCTTTTGGAATAATGAGTTGAAGTGGTTTTAATTAACGCAACTTACTATCTTGAAACTTTTGGCCGAATCGCTCGTTTTCTCCTCTATGAAGTTTTTGTTGATTCTTACCTTCTCAGCAATATTTATTAGCCAATTTAATTACGCGCAAGATTCCGTTCAGTTGGAGCGCAAAATAATGGAATGCGGTCACTCACGAGCGCAACATCATTTGCTTCAACGAAATCCGGAATATCGATTTCTGTTTCAACAAGCTCAAAAACAGCTTAGTGAAGACAGAGCCAAGTACCTAGCAGAAAAAAATGAAATTCGGGAGGGAACAGTTTATACTATTCCTGTTGTATTCCACATACTTCATAATGATGGCCCTGAAAAAATTAGTATTGCACAATGCAAAAGTGCAATTGATAAAATGAATCGCGATTTTAGTGCAAGCAACAGTGACGTGAATGACGTAGTTGATGCCTTTAAAGGTAAACAAGCAAATTGCGAAATTCAGTTCCGACTGGCTACCAAAGCTCCGGATGGAACATGTTTTCCAGGAGTGACTTACACCAAATCCAGCAAAACTGAAGGAGATGTCGCCTGGGTTAATGGATACGATCAAGTACATGCCATACTTGAAGGCAACAATGTATATCAAGGGTATTGGGGTGGCTCAAACTATATGCATGTGTTCGTTTGCAAATCTCTAACGATAAAAGGCGCAGCAGCATATACAAGCCTACCGTGGACAACTGACATGAGCAGTCACATTTATAGCCTACATCAGCGAATTGGAACCATTGGAACAGCCGCCGGAGTATCAGACGGCACCACTATGTCTCATGAAGTTGGACACTGGCTGAATCTGCACCATCCCTGGGGCCCGACCAATGATCCTGAGCTTACTTCCAATTGTTCGACAGACGATGATGTTAAAGACACGCCCCTATGTATTGGTGTGCTGTCTTGTAAATTGAAAATGAACTCTTGTAGTGGTGATAATAGTTACTGGGGGTTCGATCAAATTGATAATGTTGAGAACTTCATGGACTATTCGCACTGTAGTAAAATGTTTACCGAAGGGCAAAAGGATAGAATGAGAGCCGCTTTGAACAGTAGCGTTGGGGGCAGAAATCAACTTTGGAAAGAATCCAACTTGCAAAAAGTCGGAGCAGTTGATGACCCACAATTGTGTTCGGCATTCTTCGAGTCCAACAATAAACAGGTATGTGCAGGGCAATCTATTGAATTTACCGATCAATCATTTAATGGCCAAGTTGTTAAATGGAGTTGGAGTTTTGAAGGTGGAACGCCCTCCACTTCAAATGATCAAAATCCAGTTGTTACCTATTCATCTCCTGGCGACTACAACGTTACGTTGGTTGTAGAAGACGCTTCTGGAAATCAGTATGATAATACAGAGACAAACTACATTACCGTACTGAGCACGGACGGTGCAAAAGGCTCATTTCATGAAGGGTTCGAATCTATTTCCTCTTTTGTAAACTCCAGGTGGACTATAGAATCGGCCAACGAAATTAATTGGGAGGTATTTAGCAGTACTGCATTTTCAGGTTCGAAATGCGCAAGATTAAAAGCCAGAAGCGGATCAGGCTTTGGAGCTGAATGGAATGCAAAAGATTTTGATTTAATGACCAGCCCACACCTCGACCTTAGCGAATATTCGAAAGGAACGTTATCGTTTAAATATGCCCATGTTCAATCCGTAGATTCTTTACGAGATAAATTACGCATTCAGTTTAGTAAAGATTGCGGAGAAACATGGTCCACCAAAAAGCTATTATCTTCCAAACTTATTACGGCAGACATACAAACTGGTAACTTCACTCCAAAACCCGAACACTGGGATAGTACATCAATTACGATCAGTGAATCGTTTTGTAGCTCGAATTTCATGTTTAGATTGAAATACGAGTCTGGCGGGGGAAACAATGCCTACCTTGACGACATAAATATATTTCTGGAGAACTCAATTTCTATTGAAGAGCGCAAAGAGTATTTGAAGCTTAAAATCTATCCGAACCCAGCAAAAGAGTCAGTTAGTTTGCTATTTGAAAATATTCCATCAAGTACAATCAGTATCAACTTGTTCGATTCCCAAGGCCGAATTATCGATGAAATAGCAAGGAATCTTTCCCCTCGCGAGCACATTTCATTTCCGATTAGCCAATACGCCAAAGGTCTATATATTTTAGAAACTAGGATTGGAGAAACAATTGAACATTCGAAACTTCTGTTACAATAAAGTCTTAGTAAACCAACAATACACCCGTATTGATCCTTCAAGAATAAAGTCTATTGCAAGACACATTCAATCGCGACAAACCTTTTACTCATTAATAGAGACCTTTAATCGTAATAATCAACCCAAAGATCATTTTGATAAAGATGTTTTGTTGTAAAACTTGGTTTTACTAAATAATTCATTCTACATTAGGGACCACGAAGAGTCAATGATAGTTCATATCATTTTTCTAAAACTTAGTTTTTCATTTTTATCATAAAGTATGAGAGTACAACTACTAGTAGCTACAACATGTTTTTTAGTACAGTCCCTTGGTTTTTCTCAAGACCACCTGCAATGTGGACACACGCAGAGAACTAAAGAACTGTTGAACAGCGATCCAACGCTTAAGCAAAAATATGATTTGGCACAACAAAAACTGAACGCAGCTGCAGACTCAGCTTGGGCCGTGGACAAAGACGGGATGGGCGTCAGAGGTACAATTTATACGATTCCTGTTGTATTTCATGTACTTCACAACGACGGAGAAGAGAAAATTTCTATTGCACAATGTAAGCGGGCGATTGAAATTTTGAATCAAGATTATAGAGCGAGCAATCCTGATTTGAACTTGGTTGTGGATAATTTTCAGGGGATGCAAGGAGATGCGGAAATTGAATTTAAGTTGGCAACAAAAGCACCTGACGGTAAACATTTTCCAGGGGTAACTTATACTCGTTCTCATTACACACATCAAAAAGAAGCAGGAATTACTGGTGACGACCAAGCGAAAATGATAATTGCCAAAAATGACGTCTACAATTACGCTAGTGGTTGGCTAAATTACATGAATATCTACGTATGTAAGGAAATCGGAGGAGATGCGGGCTACACCTACTTACCATTTATCAACTCAGTTTACAAGCAAATTTGGATTCTGTCTACACACGTTGGAGACATAGGTACAGGAACAACCCATAATGCAAGGACTCTAACCCACGAAGTTGGACACTGGCTAAACCTAAAGCATCCTTGGGGTTCTGGGAATGAAGCTGGTCATGCAGATAACTGTTCTAAGGACGATAACGTTAAGGATACGCCATTATGTAAAGGAATAAAAAGCTGTGCCCTTTCATATAATTCATGTGATGGAGATAACGCCTACTGGGGGTTCGATCAAATTGATAATGTTGAGAACTTTATGGCTTACTCTCGTTGCAACAAAATGTTTACAAAGGGTCAGGCAAGCCGGATGCGTGCAGCTCTCACTAGCAGTATTTCCGACAGAAACAAGCTATGGACTGAAGCAAACCTTATTAAAACAGGCGTCAAAGAAGACCCAGTACTATATATCGCAGACTTCACAAGCGATTTTGATAAAGTATGTCGAGGAGCAAAAATTAAGTTTACGGACGCCTCTTACAACAATGCTTCGACGTGGAAATGGAGTTTTCCTGGTGGGACTCCAAGCACGTCAACAAAACAAAACCCAGAAGTAATTTATAGCTCAAATGGAAGTTTTGGAGTTACTTTGACTGTGACAGATGCAAGCGGCAACACTTTAAAGAAAAACAAACCTAATTACATTACTGTTTCCTCTCAACCAGGTGTTTCTCTTCCCTACAAAGAAAGCTTTGAAAACGTTTCTTCATTAGCTTCTAATCAATGGGAAACTAAAACGACCGATAATCGAGATTGGGAAATTTCTAACGCAGCTGGGGCTACTGGCAACTCTTCTGTAATACTTTACAGAAAAGGAAATTCGAACGGTCAAATAGATAGATTAATTAGCCCTGCAATTAATTTACAAGGTTCCTCCAACATGGTTTTATCCTTCAAATACGCATTTAAACGCAAAAAGAATAAGGGCGGAGATAAAATGAGAGTCCGTTTTTCAAATGACTGTGGGGTTACTTGGAGCACCAAAAAAACACTTTCTGGCTCGTTACAAACAGCTACTTCATCCATACTGAATTTTGTTCCGGATGCCGACGAATGGAAAACGGTAACAGTGCCCATTGGCAACAGTTTTCTGATCGACAAATTTCAGTTTCAGTTCGAATACACATACAAGTACGGAAATAACTTGTACATCGATGATATTAACGTGCACAACTCTACATCAATTCCAGACTCAAAGTTTGCTGATCACGTTGATCTGTCCATTGCACCAAACCCTTTTGCAAATAAAACGGTAATGAAGTTCAATTTACCATCCGCATCTATGGTTTCGGTTCAATTGACTGATCTTCTTGGAAGAGAGATCACATCTATTGCCCAGAAACTATATGTAGTCGGAAAAAACGAAATTGAAATTTTATCGAATCATGCTTCTCCGGGAACCTACCTTGTCAAGCTTCAAATTGAGGAAAAAGTAATTGTCAAACCAGTGATAATCAAATAAACGGTTATTTAGAATAACCTCTGGTTTGACAGATTATGTAGTAAGGTGAGCACTATAGGATCAATTCAAATCCAGTTGGTCAAATTGATAAAATTCAGCCCACCCATGACTTCGGGTGGGTTCTGCTTTCACAAATTTGTTCAACTTAGTGTCGTACGTCACTTCGACAAAAAAACTATAAACCTTATACAGTTCCGTTCGAAGTTCTTGGGTAAATTCTCTACCACCCACGTACCGCGCATCTTTTGACAGCAGCTTTAATCTTCCTTTTAGATTAAAACCGCAAAATTCACTAGCGGTCAGTTCAATCACGTCGTTTAAAAATAATGTTAACCTCAGTCTTACGCTAGGTTTCTATCTCCCCCACTCTAATACGTGTCTTCTCTTTAAGATTGTCTTTATTTAGCTTGTTTTGCACTAACGGTCTCCAAAACCGCCATATTATAATGGTCTTTTACCTGCACATAACCAAACATTGGCAGCGATTCTGCTCCAAATCGTTGTTTGTTAAAGGAACAAGTAACCCCCAAATATACAACCTGCTTACCCAATTCTGCGCCCCTGCGCACGCAATGATACAAGGCCTGCAAATACAATGAAGGGCCAGAATAATCGTAATTCAACCCGATCATTAGTGGACTAAACCCTTCTCCACCGACATGACAAAAAACAACCGCATCAGCTTGGGAACTCTCTTTGTAAAAGATCTCTATCATCTCCCAATTGGGGTCCTTCACCTGATTACAAAAAAGCTTAAATGGCAAATCAAATGTGTTTACCTCCAAGCTTGAGTTCTTGACATTCATATACAGGTCGTACCAGTGCTCAATTTGACCAATCGATGCGTCTCTTACAACTTTCGTCCTAAAATTATTCCGAAACGGAAAAACAAGTTTTTTTAAATATTTCCTTGCTTTTTTTGACACACTGCTTAGCAACTGTTCGTCTGTTTTTGCAGGAAGCCGGATTATGTTGTTTTCTTGTGTTTCAATCTTGAAAAAACCATTCTCATTGATAAGTTCGTGCAGCTTGTCTGGCAGGCTTATAAAATCTCGTAACATTATCGTAGAAGCCATTCTAACATCTTGAAGATCATTAATTTTAGACAAAACCATTTCAACCGCATTGCGCCAAAGCGGGTTGGTGTAATCCACATATAAATGGTCACCTACCGTCAACATTGAACCGATGCTCAAAACCCGAGACGTGAGGTAATATTTATCCCAGCACCGCCTTCTATCTTCAACTACTTTAGAAACATTCGCATCCGATAACATGTCGTCTTTGGATAGCCCTGTTGAAGTAAAAGTGGCAACAACCGGTTTTCCTGATTGGTCCCTAACTGTTAAATAGTCAAAGTCCCAATTATGTTCTTCCAATTCGTTATCACAAAATGACTTCTCCAGCAAAAGCAACCCCTCCCAGTCGAACGAACCTTTGCCCAAGAAAATCGCGTCCCACTCTGTTTGATCAACGTGATAAATTGTTTCTTGATGTTCGAGAGATAGCTGAGACTCGGCCAAAATAGTGTTTAGTTCAGTTTCTAGTTTCTTCTCATCAGGTCGTTCTAAACCAAAAGACCAGTATACCTTATCGATACTAAAATTTTCTTCGTGAACAGCTCGAGGATAGTGATAAGCCATCGCTTGAGCCATCGCTTCAATTTGCTCATAATTATGAAGCGCAGTAATGGTAAACCGTAATCCCGTATTTTTCATAGGAACAGCCGGAAAAACGCCCAAGTTCTGATAAAATCCTTCTTTCGTCATTCTTGACACCAAATTGTATCCAACCTTAGGAAGTCCCACGCCCACAAAAAATATTGGTGAATTATTTTCAACAATCAACGGTATTCCAAGTTTTTTCAAAGCAACATTAGTGTACTGAATGTTGGACTCCAACTCTTCTTGCAACTCAATAATTTCATTGCTCAAATGAATGTCTGAACAAGCTATTGCCGCACCCAGCGAACCTGGTTGCATTGGACCTGAAGTAATCATTGGACCACCACAGTTTCTCACCAATTGGTTCATTTCCTGGTTAGGAAAAACAAAAACGGACCCTCCTGACGCAAACGCTTTATTGAGCGACGTAGCCAAAATCATTCTTGGGCGAAGTGTTTTTTCATCTCTAATTGACCCGTTCCCGTTAGTTCCAAAACAGCTCATTCCATGTGCATCATCCACATAAAGCATCAGTTCGGGATACTTCTCTGTAAGTTGAATTAAACTTTTAGCATCCGCACGATCTCCGTACATAGAATATATTCCGTCAGCCATGTACCAAATGCGCTTATATTTTGAGCGAAGTTTCACAATTCGATCCTCCAGCATTTGCATATGATTATGGCGAATCATTTCCACTTTGATTCCTCGGGGTCTTAACAGTTGAACTGCATTTTGAACAGACGAGTGCACTTGATGATCTAGAATTACTGCATCGTCGCAGCCAACAACTACGGGTATCGTCGCTATATGCCCAAGGGTAGTTGTTGGCGCCACTAAGCATGGTCCGTCAAAAATCTGCTCTAATCTATACTCCAGTTTTTCATACAATCCGCAAGATACATAGGCTCTTGATGCTGAGAATTGAGTGCCATATCTAGCCACCGCATCTTGTGATCCTGCAATCAGCCTCTTGTCGAATTCGAGCCCCAAATAGCTACAAGATCCGAAGTTTATCGTCTCTTTTCCATTGATAGTAATTAGGTTTTTTTTAAGCGCGGAGTCCTCCGTGTATAAATGTGCAATCCCCGTTTTCTTAGCTTTTGTAGCGATTTCATCAATCGACTTAATAATTTGTTGGTGTTTCGTCATACGCTGTTGAAATTGATGAAAATTTTTTAAAAAAATTTTCATCAAAGATTTAATAACTTTTGAATAAGTTCAACCGAATAAAAACTTATTTTTCCTTAGGCGCTTTGGATGAAAGGCTCTAGGTATAAATACGTATATTGGCATCGTTATTATACACGATATTTGTATAAGGGATCATTTATTTTGATGGATCGACTAGAAACACCCTTTGTACTGCTTGAAATCGATGACGACATTTTAGTTGCCACGTATAAGGCACAGGATTTAACCTACGAAATAGCCATGCAAGCAGTGGAGTCGCGTCTCAAGATGGTTAAGGACGACGTTTATCCATGTCTTATAAAAGACTACAGTGTTGCAAAGATTGATAAACAAGCACGAGAATATCTTGCTTCAAAAGATGGGGTACGCGGAGTTTCAGCGGCTGCAATTCTTACTGATTCATTGTTTAAAATGACCCTTGTCAATTTTTTCATCAAAGTTCTTCCTCCTCCCATGCCTGTTAAATTGTTTCGAGAAGAAGCTGATGCTAGGCGTTGGTTGAAGCAATTTAAATAGGTCATGAAAAACAGCCTCAACGATATCCGTTTGTTAGAGCTCAGCGACTTGCTGGCTAGTTATTCCATGGGGAATTTTGTTGTCGGAGAAATTAAATTGTCAAAGGATCTTGATGAAATTGACACCATAATTTCTGGGGTAAACATGCTGGGTGAAGAACTACGATCAACCACAATATCTCGGGATTTTTTTTCCAGTGTGTATAATGCCGTTACGGACATGTTGTTGGTTGTATCCAAAGAAGGCATAATAGAAGACAAAAACGAAGCTAGTGACCTAAAGCTACAAGAAGCAAACGGCAACTTAGCAGGAAGGTCCATCAACGAATTGTGCGCAGTTTCGGGCCTAAACTTGTTCAAAAAAATTAATGTAGAATTGGAAAATGAAGCCGGACTAATTCGATTTGAATCTGCATTTAGGAGTGCCAATGGTCTGCCTTTTCCGGTTATTTTTACCTGCTCCAAAATAATTACCAGATCAGGTGAATTTAAAGGATTTCTGGTTGCAGCTGAAGACATTACCGAAAAGAAGGCTAACGAAAAAGCAGTGGTTCGGGCAATTATGGAAACGCAAGAAAAAGAGCGTCAGCGTGTCGCTGACGACTTACATGATTCACTTGGTCAAGAGCTTTCCACAATAAAAATGCTGATATCAAGTATCGACAGTTTTGGTGAAATAAACGATCAAATTCATAGCGCAACCGAGACCTGCGTAAATTTATTAGATCAGTCCATTTCGAATCTTCGTTCAATTTGTTTTAACTTAATGCCCAGCTCCTTAGCAATGGGTAGTCTAATTCACGCTCTGGATCAGTTAGTGAAGACAATACGCGACAAAGGAAATATAGAGATTTGGTTTGATACTACACACGAACAATTGCCTCTTGAAAAAAATCAAGAAATCGCCGTTTACAGGGCTGTTCAGGAATTTATCAACAATACGTTTAAACACGCTAATGCAACGGAAATTGATATCTCCATTGTCGTTGAAGAAAGTGCCTTCAAATTGGCTATCTTGGATAATGGTGTTGGTTTTAACATGGACAAACAAAGGAATCATGTTGGGAGAGGAATGAGCACAATGAAATCTAGAATAGAGTCTTTTCATGGAACGGCAGAGTTAACCAGTAAAATTGGAGATGGAACTAAACTTTTAATTACTTTTAATGTCAACCCATAGGTAAAGATGGAAAAACTGCGCATATTACTAGTTGATGATCACAGGGTTGTGCGAGAAGGAGTAAGATTTATCCTTACCACCCAAAGTGCCTTCGAAACCAAAATTGATGAAGCAGAAAATGCAGAAATGGCATTTTTGAAAGCCTCCCATAACAACTACGACGTCATTTTAATGGATATTAATCTGGGCAAATCTAGTGGAGTGGATGTTACGTCTAGGATCATGCAGATCAAACCACGAACTAAGGTGATTGCATTATCTATGCACGATGAGAGTTTTAGGATCAAACAAATGCTCAATGCCGGCGCCAAAGGTTATCTGCTCAAAAATACTGGTAAAGAAGAAATTATTAAAGCCGTGAAAACGGTGCAAAACGGAGAGCGTTATTATTCCAATGAGATTGCTTTAATGCTACTGGAAGATAAAAATCGGATTGGTCAAAATAGTCGAGGGCGTAAGAGAAAAAGCGTTGGAGGAATTTCAAAACGTGAGCTTCAAGTTTTAAAGTTGATTTCCGACGAGATGACCAATGACGAAATCGCTCAGGAATTGAATATCAGCAAGCGAACCGTTGACTCTCATCGACAACAAATGCTCGTAAAACTGGGCCTTAAAAACACTGCAGGGCTTGTCCGTTATGCAATTGAAAATGGATTGCTCGAAGAAACAATTTGATTTCCAGTACAATCGATCAGAAAGGAAGGCCGAATCGCAGATTTTGTGTCTTTAAGAATAGCCCTCCACCTGCGATTCTGAAATCTCATGTTAAATTAGGATAAGGATCCTATCATTTTTTCTGGAACTACCCATTGATCATATTCATCAGCTGTTACATAACCTAACCGAATTGCCTCTTCCTTTAATGTAGTGCCATTTTCGTGGGCGGCATTAGCAATTTCGGCTGCTTTGTAATAACCAATTTTCGTATTTAGCGCAGTAACCAACATCAATGAATTGTTCAATAAGTTCTTAATTGTGTTATGATTTGGCTCAATTCCAGCTACACAATTTTCCGTAAATGAAACACACGCATCTGCTATCAATCGAGCGCTTTGCAACAAGTTGAAAACCATCATTGGTTTGAAGACATTTAACTCATAGTGCCCTTGGGCTCCGCCAACAGAAACTGCCACATCGTTACCCATAACTTGCGCACAAACCATGGTCATGGCTTCACATTGAGTTGGATTGACTTTGCCAGGCATAATTGAAGAACCCGGCTCATTGGCAGGAATGATTAGCTCACCAATCCCTGATCTTGGCCCCGAAGCCATCAATCGAATATCGTTAGCAATCTTGTTTAGCGAAACCGCAATTTGCTTCAAAGCGCCATGTGTTTCAACTATAGCATCATGCGCCGCCAAGGCCTCAAATTTATTCTTCGCAGTTACAAATGGCAGGCCTGTGAACTCAGCAATTTTTTCCGCAACAAGAACAGCGTACCCATTAGGAGTATTTAATCCGGTTCCTACCGCTGTGCCTCCAAGCGCTAATTCTGACAAATGCTCCAAAGTGTTTTTAAGCGCTTTCATCCCATGGTCGAGCTGCGACACATAGCCTGAAAATTCCTGACCCAATGTTAATGGTGTAGCATCCATTAGATGCGTTCTTCCAATCTTAACTACATTTTCAAATTGTTTGGCTTTATCGTTAAGTGTATTCCTAAGTTGCTCCAGAGCTGGTAAAGTGGTTTCAACAACCATTTTGTACCCAGCAATGTGCATTCCAGTTGGAAAGGTATCGTTTGAGGACTGAGATTTGTTCACATCATCATTCGGTTGAATCGTCTTCTCTCCTTCGCCAATCGTTTTCCCTGCTATTTCATGTGCACGGTTAGCAATCACCTCGTTACAATTCATATTCGACTGCGTGCCCGACCCTGTTTGCCACACAACCAAAGGAAACTGATCGTTATGCTTTCCTGTCAAAATTTCATCGCAAACCTCAGAGATCAAATCCCTTTTAGGCTCTTCTAAGACTCCTAATTGGCAATTCGCATGTGCTGCCGCCTTTTTTAAGTAGGCAAACCCATGAATTACCTCCATCGGCATTGTCCCCTCTGGGCCAATTTTAAAGTTCTTTCGAGATCTTTCGGTTTGAGCACCCCAGTACTTATCAGCTGGTACCTGAATTTCGCCCATTGTGTCTTTTTCAATCCTATATTTCATGTCGTAATGATTTCTTTGAATGCAAACAAAGGTATGCATCGAAAGTTCTTTGCCAACTCAAGTAAAATAAGTACCGCGACAATCGCTAATTTCCGGTTAATCCCTAATCCTAAGGTTTTGAACAGAAAAAGAGATTTATTAACATTGTGCTGGCAACGGCACTAAGCAGTTTTTACTTTTCGGCCAAAGTCAAAAAAATTGCTGTATATTACTGATAAACAATTATAAACGTGTTGGTTTTACCAGCAAATTAGAGCACTTACAAAGAGATGAACGAATTAAAGAAGATTAATAACGCCTTAATCTCAGTTTTTGACAAAAACAACCTTGAGCAAATTGTAACCAAGCTTGATGAATTAGGTGTTAATATCTATTCAACAGGTGGAACCCAATCATTTATCGAGAAAATGGGGTGTTCCGTTTCAACTGTTGAAAGTTTAACTTCTTACCCTTCAATCCTTGGAGGAAGAGTTAAAACACTGCACCCAAAGGTGTTTGGCGGCATTCTCAGCCGAAGAGGACTGGCTGAGGATGAAACACAATTGAAAGAATATGGTATTCCAGAAATCGATTTGATCATCGTTGATTTGTACCCGTTTGAACTGACTGCTTCTTCGGGTGCTTCGCACGAACAAATCATTGAAAAAATTGATATCGGTGGAATTTCATTAATTCGTGCGGCAGCAAAAAACTATAAGGATGTACTGGTAGTACCATCGAAAAATGAATACCGGCCCTTACTGAACCTGCTTGACGATAAACAAGGATTCACAAATTTAGAAGATCGCAAATCTTTTGCAGCTGCAGCATTCGATGTTTCTTCACATTATGATGGACACATTTTTGAATATTTTGACGACTCTAAAAAGTCACTTAAGTTAAGCGTACAGAAATCGTCGTCTTTACGATACGGAGAGAACCCTCACCAACAAGGAACTTTCTATGGCGACTTGAACGAAATGTTCATTAAGCATCATGGAAAAGAGCTTTCGTATAACAACTTATTGGATACTGACGCAGCGGTTTCACTAATGGCTGATTTCCATGGATGCGATCCAACATTTGCAATTCTTAAACACAATAATGCTTGTGGCTGCGCAACGAGAAGCACATTAAAAGAAGCTTATGAAGCTGCTTTAGCTGCAGATCCTGTGTCTGCGTTTGGCGGAATTTTGATTTGTAACGTTCCTATAGATTTGGAAACAGCAGAATCAATTCATAACTTGTTCTGTGAAGTTGTTATTGCACCAGCTTATCAGCCTGAAGCGCTTGAGTTGTTGCAAGGCAAAAAGAACCGAATTTTGTTGGAACAAAAAAATGTTGAAACACCTAAGCAACAGGTCCGATCTGTGCTAAATGGATATCTATATCAGGATAAAGACAGTGTGGTTGATCAACGAGCAAATTTTGAAACTAGAACTTCAATCCAACCAACCGATGATCAGTTGTCAGATTTGGAGTTTGCAGCAAAGCTTGTTAAACACACTAAGTCGAATACAATTGTGTTGGTTAAGAATCAACAACTTGTTGCTAGTGGAGTGGGGCAAACATCGCGAGTAGATGCGCTAAAACAGGCAATCTTGAAAGCAAACACTTTCAAGTTGGAAACAAAAAGCGCTGTAATGGCATCAGATGCTTTCTTTCCATTTCCGGATTGCGTTGAAATTGCGCATAAAGCTGGAATTGAAGCCGTAATACAACCTGGTGGTTCTGTTAAAGACCAGTTGTCAATAGATTACTGCAATGAACATAACATACCTATGGTATTTACCGGCGTAAGGCATTTTAAACATTAATGAAAAACAACCCTTAATCGAAGAATAAACTATAATGGGCGTTTTCGACTTATTTACACAAGAAATAGCGATTGATTTAGGAACAGCCAATACGCTAATAATTCACAACGAAAAGGTTGTAGTCGACGAGCCGTCTATTGTGGCTAAAGACCGTGCAACTTCCAAAGTAATTGGAATTGGAAGAAAGGCCCAGCAAATGCATGGCAAAACGCACGAGAATATTAAAACTATTCGACCGCTTAAAGATGGCGTTATTGCAGATTTTCAAGCTGCAGAAGCAATGATCCGAGGAATGATCAAAATGATTCCTGGTAAACGCTTTTTTGGCACTTCGCACCGGATGGTAATTTGTATTCCATCAGGAATTACAGAAGTAGAAAAACGAGCCGTTCGTGATTCGGCCGAGCATGCTGGAGCTAAAGAAGTTTACATGATTCATGAGCCAATGGCAGCAGCTATTGGGATTGGTATCGATGTTGTTGAGCCGATGGGTAACATGATAATCGATATTGGTGGTGGCACTTCAGAAATTGCTGTAATTGCACTTGGCGGAATCGTTTGCGATAAGTCCATTCGTGTTGCAGGAGATGACTTTACAAGCGACATCGAGGAGTATATGCGTCGCCAGCACAACATTCTAATTGGAGAAAGAACGGCTGAAATAATAAAGATTGAAGTTGGCGCTGCTCTTCCAGAGTTGGAAACTCCGCCAGATGATTTTGCTGTCCGTGGTAGAGACTTAATGACTGGTATTCCGAAAGAAATTTTTGTCTCTTATCAGGAAATTGCCCATGCTCTTGACAAATCCATTACCAAAATTGAAGAAGCAATTTTAAGCGCTTTGGAAATGACTCCTCCAGAACTTTCGGCAGATATTTACAAAACTGGAATCTATCTTGCCGGCGGCGGTTCTATGCTTCGTGGTTTGGATAAACGGATTTCGACAAAAACGAAGTTGCCTGTTCACATCGCTGAAGATCCACTAAGAGCTGTAGCTCGTGGCACTGGCATTGCGCTCAAAAATTTGGATAAGTTTCAGTTCCTGATCAAAGACTAAATGAAAAAACAAAATGAGGAACCTTGTTCTCATATTACATAAATATGGCCCGTTCCTTTTGTTTTTGATTTTGCAGCTCTTTTGCTTTTCACTGATTGTTAATAACAATCGTTTTCAGCACGCATCATTTGTAAACTCCTCCAACCGTGTAATAGGTTCAATGTACTCCATGATTTCAGGAATTAGAGAGTATTTTCATCTTAAAGACGTCAATCAGCAACTCAATGAAGAAAACACAAGACTAAAACAGTTGATAAAAGGATACACGATCAAATCTAGTCACAACGGCTTTGTAAAAATTAATGACACCGTATTTCATCAACAATACGAAATCCAAACAGCAAAAGTCATTAATATCACCAGCAAAGGACGAAGAAATTATTTGACATTAAATGCTGGTTCCTCAAATGGTGTGCACAAACATATGGGCATAATCGGGCCCAAAGGCGTTGTTGGTTTTGTCAATCAAGTTGGTCAAAATTATGCTACGGCCGTTTCTATCTTGCACGAAGATTTCAAGCTTGGGGTATCGCATAAAAAAAGTAATGCCCTAGGTTTTTTGCAATGGACTAAAAGAGACGATAAACTTCACGCCACGATTTTTGATATTCCTGATTTTGTTCCGATTAAGGTTGGTGATTCAATTGTTACTAATACCACCGGCCAAGGAATGTTTCCTACTGGAGAACTGATTGGCACAGTTGCCTCATCAGAAGTTTTTCAGGGATATCATCGCATTCAAATTTTGTTGGCAACCGAATATTCCAAACTGTTTAACGTCCAATTGGTTCGAAACGTAAAAATTGCTGATCAGAAGAGTTTAGAAAATGCGCTAGAATAATGCTGAAAACCATTAGAAATAATGTTGCCCTATTTATCCTGTTGCTTTTAGCGCAGGTATTGGTTCTAGAACAAATAGATCTGGGAGAACTATCTCCTTTTATCAACCCCATGCTGTACGTCTGGTTCGTTTTAATGTTGCCTTTTGAAACACCTAAAACGTTAACCATGATACTTGCGCTCATCCTCGGATTATGCATCGATGCATTCTACAATTCGTTGGGAGTTCATGCGTCTGCTTCTCTTTTTTTGGCGCTGTGTCGTATTCAATGTTTGAAACTATTAACGCCGCGAGACGGATACGATTCAACCCACAGCCCAACGCTATATGACATGGGCAAAAGTTGGTTTTTCCTATATACAGGTTCCTTAGTTGTTTTGCACCATATTTGGCTGTTCACACTTGAGGTGTTTCGTTTTACCGGATTTAGCCAAACGCTTCTTAAATCCTTGTCCAACGCTACTTTTACAATTTTATTAATTCTCCTGTGTCAATTTGTATTTATTAAACCCAAAAAGCATACATGAACAGTTATAAAAACAGAATGTTCGTATTGCTGGCCATATTCATGGTGATTGGATTAACTTTCGTTTTTCGATTATTATTTATACAAGTACTTAGTGACAAGTGGCTTTTGCACGCTGAAGAAATTAGTATATCGAGAAAAGTGGAGCACCCTAATCGGGGTTTAATTTTTGACCGTAATGGTGAGCTTCTTGTTTCAGCAATACCCGTTTACGATATTTATGTAACTCCAAAAATGATAGGCCAAATTGATACCGCATCGTTGTGCGATTTGTTAGGTATTAGTCGGGTCCTATTTGACAAAAAAATAGAAGTGGCGCGTAGTTGGCCAAATGTGTCCTACAAAGCTTCGAGATTCATTAAGGGTTTAAGTCCGAATGATTTTGCGGATATTTCGGTTCGGCTGGGTCAATTCTCGGGATTTGAGGCCCATAAAAGAACCGAGCGGGATTACCCAAGAAAGGTGGCGGCACATGCCTTGGGCTATGTTAGAGAGATCAGCAAACCACAATTAGAAAAAGATACATCAGAATACTACCGACCGGGAGATTTTATCGGTGTTAGCGGCATCGAACAATCTTATGAAAACGAACTGCGAGGAATTCGTGGTTCAAAAAAGTTTTTGCGCGATTTTATTGGTAATGAAAAATCAAGTCTTGAATTAAAAACAGCTACGCCAGGAAATAATTTGATTTCTACAATAGACATCAATTTGCAAGAGTATGGAGAAAAGCTCATGTATAACAAACTCGGTTCAATCGTAGCAATAGAACCAGAATCTGGTGAAATATTGGCTATTGTAAGTGCCCCTACATACGATCCTAGCCTTTTTGTTGGGAGAAAGTTTGCGCAATCTTGGAAAGACTTAACGCGCAACGATAGTCTTAAGCCGTTAATTAATAGACCAATTTACAATGATCAGTATCGTCCGGGATCTATTTTTAAGCTTGTACAAGCACTGGTGGCACTAGAAATGGGTGTAATTACTCCACAAACTGGTTTCATCTGTAATCGCGTAATTGGTTGCCATAATCACGCTTATCCATTCAGTGTGGCGGCTGCCATACAGCACTCATGCAATCCCTATTTTTATTTCGTATACCGGCGAATTATTCAGCGAAACGGGTCATCGAATGTATTTAGAGCAAGTCGTTCAGGTCTTACCAATTGGGTAGGATTAGTAAAAACATTTGGCCTTGGCAAACGGCTACAAACGGACATTCCTGGCGTAAAAACGGGCCGCATTCCGGATACCACATTTTACGACAAGTGGTACGGTCAAAACAGATGGGCGTTTAGTACAATTTACTCAAACAGTATTGGTGAAGGAGAAATAGGAGTAGCTCCAATTCAAATGGCAAATTTAGCAGCCATTATAGCCAATCGAGGGTGGTATTACATGCCACACCTTATAAAGAAGGTAGGAGAAACTGGAAATAAGAAGCGCGAATTTCTAACTCGGCATTACACTGCAGTTAGCGCGCAACATTTTGATCCAATTATTCACGGCATGGAGCTGGTAGTTCAGGCGGGTACAGGAAGAAGCGCCCAAGTTGATAGCATTAGTATCTGCGGTAAAACTGGTACTGTACAAAACGACAACTTTAATGACCACTCCGTTTTCATTGCATTCGCACCAAAAGACAAACCGAAAATAGCTATAGCTGTTTACGTAGAATACGGAACATGGGGAGGAACTTGGGCAGCCCCAATTGCCAGCTTAATGATTGAGAAATATTTGAGAAATTCATTATCTGCCCGAGGAAAAGTGAAAGAGAAAAGAGTTTTGGATACGCCAATATTGACGAAAGATGCGAGCTTCTAGGAAATTAAATATCGCCTCCAAGCTTGACGTGCCACTGCTGATAATGTACATTCTGCTAGTGGCCAGTGGATTGTTAACCATTTATTCGAGCAGTTACAACCCCGAATTTCCAAATATATACGACTTGAATGAGGAGTATGGTAGACAGCTTTTCTGGATAGGAATATCGCTTATTGCCGGCTTATTTATAATCATTACCGAAGGAACTTTAATTGTCGCTAGCGCCTATCAAATTTATGGTTTGGTCTGTGTTCTTTTACTTGTTGTGCTTGCTATGCCAGCAATCAACGGAGCACACTCTTGGTTCAAGATTGGCTCAATGTCTTTGCAACCCTCTGAATTTGCAAAATTTGGAACTGCATTGGCAGTAGCCAAATTCTTAGGGTCCATAAATGTTCGCATTGATAGCTTCCGCAGCAAACTTATTACTACTTGTATTGTGTCCTTGCCAGCATTCTTGATCTTAATTCAACCTGACCCTGGAACATTTTTAGTCTTTCTGTCCTTCGTTTTCGTGCTGTATCGAGAAGGGCTTTCTGGAAATATTTTGCTTATCGGTGTATTTGTTGCGTTGCTCACCATCCTTACGATTTTCTTTAACGGTTCGGAAGTTCACTTTGAGAGCTTTGATTTTACGGTAGACGCCAAATATTTGTTCTTAGGAGTTCTCGCTTTAATTGCCTTAATGATAACCTGGGCGATTAAGGTGTTTTTAAGGCCACGTGAGCGTAAGAGAGCGTTTATTACATTAATTGCAGCATCGGTTGCCAGCATTACAATTCTTGTGTCCACACAGTGGCTTTATCAAAACGTACTGAAACAACGCCACCGCAATAGAATCGAATTGGTCCTTGGATTAAAGGAAGATCGTAAGAATGAAGGGTATAATACCTTTCAAGCAATGAGTGCAGTTGGTTCTGGTAAATTTTATGGAAAAGGTTACATGCAGGGTACGATGTCTAATGATTTGTACAACCATGTTCCCGAACAAAATACGGACTTTATATTCTGCTCGGTTGCTGAAGAATGGGGTTTCTTGGGAGGGCTATTTGTTGTTGGCAGTTTCATAACACTATTGTTCAGAATTGTCATGATTGCCGAAAGACAACGCAGTAAGTTTACCCGGATATTTGCCTACAGTGCAGCTTGCATTCTGTTTATGCACTTCGCAATCAACGTTGCAATGGTTATCGGAATCGCTCCTGTAATTGGTATTCCTCTGCCATTTTTTAGCTACGGCGGTTCATCCATTTTAGGATTTTCCATTTTAATTTTCATCCTACTAAGACTCGATGCGGAACGGATGGCTGTGTTTCGTTAATTTTGATCCATGTTTACAGGTATAATAGAAGCCTTGGGCAAAGTCCAGGCAATTGAACCCGAAGGAACTAATA
Source organism: Flavobacteriales bacterium (assembly GCA_020631555.1). Classification (GTDB taxonomy): domain Bacteria; phylum Bacteroidota; class Bacteroidia; order Flavobacteriales_D; family Parvicellaceae; genus JAHDGY01. The sequence goes on from JAHDGY010000006.1 coordinate 39,031, forward strand.
TTCACTTCACGATTTCTTCCGCGCTGGCATCAGAACTTAAAATTGATCAAAGTGTAGCCCATGACGGTATATGCCTTACTGTCGTTTCTGTTTCGGACAATTCGTACACGGTAACAGCTATTCAAGAAACTCTTAATAGAACCAGGTTGAATGATATTAAAGTTGGTGACAATATTAATCTTGAACGATGTACTAAGGTTGGTGCTAGACTAGACGGACATATTGTTCAAGGCCATGTTGATCAAATAGCTGCATGCAGCAAAATCGAAGAATTAAATGGAAGTTGGAAGTTCTTTTTTGAGTACGAAGGAGAAAACGTCACGGTTGAAAAAGGCTCTATTACAATCAATGGCACTAGTCTTACCGTAGTGGATTCGCACCGTAACATGTTTTCAGTTGCAATTATTCCTTACACTTTCGATAACACGACATTTAAATCTATAAAAGTTGGATCGAGGGTCAATCTAGAATTTGATATTGTGGGCAAATACGTAGCACGACTTTTGGAGTCAAGAACTATTTAATTGGTAATATGAAAATTAACTCGTTAATCCTTATTCTTTTACTTTTTGTAAAAACCGGTTTCTCGCAAAACAATACTACCCTCCTTTGGGAAATTTCAGGAAAAGGACTTAAAAATCCTTCCTACGTATTTGGAACAATGCACTCCAAGGATTCCAGAGCTCATTGTTTTGGTGATTCAGTATATGCAAAGCTTCGCCAATGCAAGGTCTCCTGTGGTGAAATAAATATTGACGAGGTGGATCAGCTAGCTATGGCTAGCAAAATGTTGATGCCCAAAGTTTCCTTATCGGACTTATTATCAAAAGACAGTGCAGCGCTAATTTCCAAAATATTAAAGGAAGAACTAGGGCCAATGGGAGCTTTAGCGCTTAGCAAGGCAAAGCCTCTATTCGCCTATAGTGCACTGATTGAAATGAAATCCCGTTCAGATCTTCCTACCACTGTAGACCAACGACTGTTAGATTCTGCTAAAAAATGGGGAAAAGAAGTTTTCGGTTTGGAAACAATTGATGAAGCATTTCAGGCCATGGACGCTATTCCTTTGGCAGAACAAGCACGAATGCTCTATTCAGCGATTGAATCAATGGATAGCACAATAACACAGTTAGATTCGCTAATAACATTGTATTCCAATCAGGATTTAGATGGCATGAACCAATACTATCTGGACAATAAAGACATTATGGGGGCTTCATTCGATTCTGAATTGCTGGTGAAGCGCAATAATTATATGGTTGAAAGACTAGAGAAAAGGATTGCAACTTCGTCTGTGTTTTGCGCTGTTGGCGCCCTGCACTTGCCTGGTAAAACGGGTCTACTGGAACAGTTTAAGCGAAAAGGCTATTCAATCAGGCCAATTGTAAGTCATTGCAAAAACTAATCAGCAACTCCGCCTGTTATCATAATTGCCGTTTGGTAGAAGTTGTTTACACCCCCTAAAACCTTATAATCAATATAAAATGAGCTAGTCCATTCTTTAAATGCCTTAAACTCGTGAAGCGGCACATTAAACTCATCGAAAAAAATAATGTCTCCTTTTTTCAAATAAGGAGTAAATAATGTCAATACATAAAGGGTAGACGAATAGATGTCGGCATCCATATGAATTACCTTTCGTCGATAGGGGTTGTATTCCTTTAAGAATGGTAAAAAAGTCTGCTGAAACAGCCCTTGATAAAACTGATGACGCGGATCATCAATTACTGGAGGATGGTTTCCACTATTCATATCTCCTGCGGCAAATCTACCCCATTTTTCAGGCAATCCAGTGAAAGTATCAAAACCATAAAATCTTGAATTCGAATTGCCAATTCTGTTCATCCACCATTTAAACGAATCTCCTTTATAAACACCAAATTCTAGGTAATCTATTTCGTCAAGTCTTTGTTCATTAATTACCATTTCATAAAGTGTTTCCCTTTTTTTGAAATCAAAAGAAAAGGTCATAAAATCGTTCTTACAGTCTTTCTTGTGCTTCCAAATCCACCTAGAAAGTTCCGCTACGTGCGTTAGAAATTTGAAGGCATCTGCAGGAATAAACAAATAAACCTTGAGAAATAAAGTCAACCCCTTCAGCTTGCGATTTAGCTTCTTTAGCATACCATATTGGTTAAAGCTTATTTACAGTGAATCAAATGTGTTTACATTTTTTTTAACGAAACCGTTGCTTTTGGCTTGTCCGCCAATTCCGCATCCTATCAATTCTCCGTGGACATAAAAATTCAAAACAAACCGTAAAATACTTATTTTCAATATTTAGCAATTTACAATTCGGAGTTCGGTTGAATATTATAGTTTAAAACCAATTCTGGGCAATGGAGCGGTTTAGATTAATTGAATTTGCTCGTGATTTTTGCGGCAAGAATTTCACCCATTTTCCGTTTGGCTTCGTGGGTCCATCCAGCAATATGTGGAGAAAGCAGTACTTTATCGTTTCTTAACAATTTCTGCACGTCTTTTGATTTACCTTGAATTTCTTCAAAGGACGAACTTTCGTATTCGAGAACATCCAAACACGCCCCACGAATTCTACCATCCTCAATTGCAACCATCAAATCAGTGATTTGTACACAATTTCCTCTAGCTGTGTTGAGCAAAAAAAATGGCTTGGAAAAACGATCAATAAATGCCTTATCAACCATGCCTTTGGTGTCTTGAGAAAGGGGCACGTGCAAACTAACAATGTCAGCATTTTTATAAATAGAGTCCATTTCCACTTCTTCAACCAGTTCCGTTCCGAAACCCTGTTTGTACTTATCAAAGGCCAAAATTCTTGATCCGAAACCGCTGAGGACCTTGGCAAAAGCTGGCCCAACATAACCGTAACCAATTAATCCCACTGTAAGGTTTCCAAGCTCAATTCCTCTGTTTCCTTCTCGATTCCACTTCCCTAATCGAACCTCCTTATCAGCACGATTTAGATTGTTAAAAAGTGAAAGCAACATTCCCAAACCATGCTCGGCAACAGCATTCATATTTCCTTCTGGAGATCGAAACACCCGAATTTTTCTATTCTTACAATAATCCAAATCAATGTTCTCCAGTCCCGATCCTGGTCTTCCGATAAATTGAAGCTTATCGGCACTCTGCAAAAAATCCCTATTTAACTTTATTCTACTACGAATAATGATACCGTCATAATTGTGAATCTTCGATTTGATCTGGTCTGCTCTGAAATTGCTTAAATCATCGCACTTCCAACCCTTTTCAACAAATTGCTCTCTAACAATTGGATGAACAGTATCAATAAACCCTACACGCATGATTTTAGAAATAGATTAATGCTCCAATCAAGAAATACAGAAGCAGACCAAAAACATCATTTACGGTAGTAATAAAAGGCCCAGTAGCAAGCGCAGGATCAATTTTATAACGATTTAAAGCAAGCGGAATCATTGTCCCAAATAATCCGGAAACAATAATAACAGACATCAATGCTACTGCGATGGTCCCGCTTAAATTGATCGAATACCCAACGATATACATGAAAATCAATATTGCCGAAGAACATGCTAATCCGTTCAAACATGCAACTGCAAGTTCTTTAAGCAATTTCGTTCCGGTAGATTCTGTATCCAAAGTATCCGCCGCCAGAGCTTGAACGATAATTGCAGAGGCTTGAACCCCAACATTTCCGCCCATTGCAGCAATGAGAGGAATAAACGCAGCCATTTCTGGAAAGAGTTCTATTTTGTGTTCAAAGAGACCAATTACTTGTGCTCCAAGCAGCCCACCTGCCAAACCAATTAACAACCAAGGCAATCGGGCACGAGAAAGTCTCCAGACAGAATCTTTTGATTCAACGTTTTCGGAAATTCCACTGGCCATTTGTAAATCCTTATCTGCTTCTTCCTGAATTACATCTACAGCATCGTCAATGGTGATTCTTCCTAATAAAGTGCCTGAATTGCTAACGACTGGTAGTACCACCAAATCGTATTTACTCATAAGCCGAGCAACCTCCTCCGCAGGAGCCTCTGCCTCAACGGACTTAATTTCATCAACATAAATTTCTTTCACCAAAGTTCTGGGCGATGCAAATAGAAGCGCCTTCATTGAAAACCGACCAATCAGCTTACTTTGATCGTTTACAACATAAATTGTGTAAACATGTTTGAGTTCTTGTGCTTGTCTTCGCATTTCTCGGATGCAGATAGATATTGTCCAGTTAACGTTCACACAAATGAATTCTTTGGCCATAATTCCGCCGGCACTATTCTCCGGGTACGTCAGCAGATCAACAATATCACTAGCCTGATCAACATCTTCAATTTCAGCAATAACTTGCTCAACCCGATCTTCTGGTAAATCTTGGATTACATCGGTCGCATCATCCGAATCCATGTGCTCCAACTGACCAGCAATTTCTTTTGCTGTTAACGATGTGAGCAATTTTTCGCGCGAATCATCATCCAATTCCGCGAGCACGTCGGATGCTACATCTTCCTTCAGTAATCGAAAAACGATGATTGCCTGTTCAACCGAAAAACTGTCAAAAATCTCCGCAATATCAGCTACGTGCAGATCTTCAACAATTTTTTTAATTAACGCAACATTGCCCTCTTCAACAGCTGTTGAAAGAGTTAATAATAACTCTTTGGACAATTCAAAACGCATACTTGGTCAATTGTTAATTACTTCCGAATATGCGCGCAAAATTAACTAAAATAGACAGAATTAATTTGGATCTCTTCTGGGCTTTCTGAGCTTAATTCGGTCTTCACGATTAGATAGTTCCCAGGCCGTATGGAAAATTAATCGGTTGATTTTCTCCATTTTATCAAAATCGATCTTTTCGACCTCATCAGTAGGTTTATGATAATCATCATGAGTACCGTTAAAATAGAATATCACGGGGATTCCATTTTTCGCAAAATTATAGTGATCAGAACGATAATAATAGCGATTGGGATCTCTTTTGCGGTTATACTTATAATCCAAATCAAGACCAACAAAGTGACTGTTACATTTCTCATTAATATAATGCAATTCCTTACTTAATTTATTAGATCCAATCACATAAATATAATTGCCGTCTTTGTGTCTTTTGTCAATACGGCCAATCATGTCAATGTTTAAATCTGCAATCGTATTTTCCAATGGATAAACAGGATTCTTAGTGTAAAAATCAGACCCCAATAATCCCTTTTCTTCACCAGATACAGTCATAAACAAGATGCTTCTTCTTGGACCGTTACCGGCACTTTTTGCCAAGGCAAAAGCTTCCGCCAATTCAAGAACAGCAACCGTTCCCGAACCATCGTCATCTGCTCCATTGCAGATTTTACCATTATCGTAACCAATGTGATCGTAATGCGCTGTTATTATCAATAACTCATCTTTTTTGTCTGTTCCTTCCAGATAGCCGAGAATATTTTCAGATTCAATTATTGAATATCTCTTTGACGTAATCTTGCCTCTCACAGAAAATTCTCGTGATCGAAAATCCTCCATCGTAATCATTTGTTCAATTGAACTATTAGACTCTTGATTTAAGCTTAAAAAGGTTCTTGCTAGAGAGTCCGAAACATAAAAATTGGGAATTGATCCGTTACGGCGCTTGCCTTTCTCATGCAACTGCATTTTAGGATTATCAAGATAATTGCGCATCATATCCGAGTAAAAGCCATAGTCTTTTTGGATTGTGAAAATTGCGGTAGCACCGTAGGATTTTGCTGTTTCCGATTTTAACCTCCAATTATCCCAATCCTGAGATACACGTTTACCCTTCGGAACTCCCTCCAATACCAAAACAGCTTTACCAGAAACATCAATCTTAGCGTATTCATTATATAAAGAGTCGGCAATTCCATATCCCACCAAAACAATCTCCGAAAAGTTCCAAACCGAATCTGCAAAAGTCGCGTAGTAATAATAGTCATCAAGATAATCCAATTGCACGCCATTGATTTGTAAAGAAATTCCCCTTGGGTTATCTACTTTAAGTGGAAAATGTTGAAAATAGGATTCGCCATTTCCAGGATCTATTTGAATGCTCTCGAAATACCTTTTTATGTAGTCGGCTGCTTTTTTTTGTCCTGCCTTTCCCGTTTCTCTTCCCTCGTATTCATCAGAAGCGATTATATGCAAATGCTCACTTAACTCTTCACTGGTAATTGATGTGGCATAACGCTCGGAGATTGAACTTTTGTCAATACCCACAAATCGTGGAGTCGAGCACCCAACCAATAAAGTTACTACTAAATAAATGAGCCGTCCACTAATTTTAGATTTACCCATCCTTAACAATTGATTTTCGCAATTCTATTGGCATGACGCCCACCTTCAAAATCCGTCGATAAAAACTTCTTTACCATATTTAGAGCTTCTTCCGAACTTATAAATCTTGCAGGCAATGAAATGATGTTGGCATCATTGTGCTGCCGAGCAAGTTCGGCAATCTCTTCAGTCCAACATAATGCAGCTCTGATTGATTCATGCTTATTCGCGCTCATTGAAATTCCATTGCCACTTCCACAAATTAAAATGCCCAAGGCAACATTCTCGTAAGCTACTTCCTCGGCAACGGCATGAGCAAAATCGGGATAATCTACACGATCATTGGAATAACAACCTTTATCAACAAACTCAACATCCTTTAAGTTGATTTTTAAAAATTCCTTTAATTCAAATCCTGCGTGGTCACTCCCAATTGCCAGTTTATTTTCCATCCTGTCTTGCTTTTACGACGATATCAACCGATATTACCTACTTATCAACAATCTTTCGTCTCGATTCAACATTTACCTAATTCACAAGGCTTTTTCTCTGTTGAGAATACACAGAATAATTGTTGAAAAAGAAATATTTCATGAATAAATTAATAATGCGTTTCTGTTGTAAAGTTCAAAAACATTTACATACCGTCGTCATCCGCAAAAATGCAAATTCGATTTCGATTTATTATCACAAAAAATCAACATTTGATTAACATCAATAAGAATGTCTATTCCGAATTTAAATTTCACCAATCACGTTATTAACAATTGTTAATTTCGTAAATAAAAGTAGTATTTTCAGAGGGTTCGCACGTTTTTGATGTTGAAAACGTTTTAAGATGTATTGGTAATCCAATTATACAACCTCAAACGGGATTTTTTTCAAACAGAATTAAAGCCCTAATAATAGAAACATAATTTTTAAAACATATTTAAATTATATAATTCGAAGTCATTTAATGAAGTGTTCAATTCTACTGATATTGTCTTTTGCTTTTACCTTTGTCTTCTGTCAAGATATAGATCCAAATGGGTACAATGTGTTCAAATATGCGAATGGAACAATTTCCAGTGAGGGACTGTTTGAAAATGGAAAGCCTGTTGGATATTGGAAAACGTATTATGATAATGGAAATCTTAAGTCGGAAGGAAACAGGGTAGATCATAAACTGGATAGTTTATGGAAATTTTACCGAGAAAATGGTTCGTTAGAGCGCGAAATCAATTTCAAGGGAAATAAAAAGTCTGGACTTACGAGGGGTTATTCGGACAGCGCAGTTTTGATTTCGGAGGAAATGTTCGTCGAGAATGTCAAAGCTGGAATGTCAAAGTATTATTATAATTCTGGGGGACTCAAGACTGAAATACCATTCAAACAGAACAAAAGAGACGGCACATCCAAAGAGTATGCAGAGGACGGGCGATTGATTTCAATTCTAGAATACAGCAACGATTTTTTAATCGCCAAGCAAGAGATTAATAGAAAGAATTCTGAAGGACAAAAGACAGGGTATTGGGTAGAATTCCATGAAAACGGGCGTGTAAAAAAAGAAGAGCAATTTGTGGCTGGAAAGCTAGATGGTGTTACGAAACAGTACAACAAAACTGGACGATTGCTTACCATGGATAAGTTTGTTGGTGGGGAAATTCAAGAGGATGCTGACGAGGTTAAGTTTTTTGACCTGAATAAGGAGTATCATCCAAACGGAAAGTTGAAACTGGTTGGTGCTATGGCCGATGGAAAAAAACAGGGATTTTATCGGGAATTTAATGATTTAGGTGTATTGATAAATACGTATAAATACGTCAACGATATTGTTGTGGCAGAGGGTCTTATAGACACTAACGGATTGGAGCACGGAATATGGAAATATTTCTATAATTCTGGGAAGTTGAAGGGAACAGGAAAGTACGTAACTGGATTAAAGGATAGTGTATGGAAGTACTACTTTCAATCTGGCGAATTGCAACAGCAAGGATCTTATAAGCTGGGGAAAGAAATGGGAGATTGGGTTTGGTACTACCAAAATGGTCAAATTCAGCGAGAAGAGTCTTTTTATAAAGGGTTGGAAGAAGGAACTGTGATTGAATACGATACAATTGGAAATGTATTGACGAAAGGCGAGTTTATTGCTGGAATTCGCGAAGGTGAATGGTTCTACAAAGTGGGAGATCACACAGAAGAAGGGGTATATAGCGATGGCTTGAAGCATGGGAAATGGAAGTATATTTGGGAGAACGGGAAAACTGCTTTCGTTGGTTCGTACCTGAATGGTTTGGCGGTTGATAAACACAAGTACTATTATCCATCTGGAATGTTGAAATGGGAAGGAAAATATTCGAACGGAAATAAAGATGGCGATTGGAAAAAATACGACATTTTCGGAAATGTGGAATTGATTGTGGAATATAGAAATGGATTGGAATACAGGTACAACGGCGTCAAAATAAAGCCTGCGATTGAGGAAATGGACTAGCTGAAGGATGAGAGAATATTTCGAACTATTTTTCAGTAACACGTACGATGCGATTCTTTTAATTGACGAGGCAAGCAGTCATATAATTGATTGTAATGAAACCGCTCTCGAACTATTTGAAATCAATAAAAAGGAATCTATTATTGGTTTTCCATGGTGGAGTTTAAGTAAAGTCCATGTCTCACGCCAGGAAATGAGCTACATGCGCGACATTATCCATCAAGATAAGCGTTTTAGTTTCGTTAAAGAATCAACTACCGAAAAGGGGAAAATTTTCATAAGTGAGATTAATATCAGCTTGTTCGAAAATGAGGAAAGAAATTATCTTCTAACCAGAATTTCCAATATTACAGATCAGTACGAAGCCAAACAGAGTTTAAAACTATCCGAGGAAAAGAATATTAGTTTGCTCAACGCTATTCCGGATTTGATGTTTGTTATCAACAGAGACGGAATATACGAGGACTTCAAGTCCTATAATCGGGCACTTCTAATCGATCCTGAGGATAGTATTATTGGTAGGAAAGTGACGGATACCAAGCTTCCAAGCGAGGTTGGTAATCTCATTTTAGATAATGTTCAGACGGTTCTTAAGACCTCTGAATTGCAACAATTTGAATATTCTCTGGACTTTAACGGTAGCATCAAACATCTAGAGGCGAGAATGACCAAGGTAAATGCTCAAGCTGTTTTGTCTATCGTAAGGGACATTACTGAGCTCAAGGAGTATCGAAAACTTTTGGTTGAAAGTAATTTGAGGTTAACAACTGTACTCGATAACATTGATCACCTTGTTTATAATATTTCGATTGGACCGTCTGGCGAAAAGAACATAAAGTACATTTCTCCACAAATCGAAAAACTGTATGGATTTACAGTGGATGAATACATTACCCTTGTCAAATCTGGAAACGTAATGAATTATTATCATCCAGAAGATTTGGAGGATATTGTAAAAAAGTCTAAAGTGCTTAAGGATAAAAAAGAAGTACAAACGCTTGTTTATCGGTTTAAACCAAAACATGCTAAAGAGTACATTTATATTGAAGAAAGTGTCTTTCCACAGTTTTCTAAAAAGGGAATGCACATAAGCAATTTGGGAATTGCAAGAGATGTTACAGAGCGGATACTGAGTGAAGAAAAAATAAGAATTTCGGAGAAGAGTTATCGAGATATGTTTAACTACAGTACTGATTTATTGTACGTTCTCGATAACAAGTTTAAAATTTTAGATTTCAACAAAGCGGTTGAAGAGAGAACCGGTTTAAAAGACGATGATTTATTTGGTAAGCTTCCAAACTTTTTTGTGCAGGTTAGTAAAGAAGGAAAAGAAGAAATTGAAGAGAAATTAACCGAAGCGTGGAAATTTGGAAGTCTAACTGTTGATTGGTGGTGCGAAGATAGTGATGGAATGCAATTTCCGGTTGAACTGATTATTTCAAGGTCCCAATATTTTGGACAAGACGTATTAGTTGTAACGGGGCGAGATATCTCAGAAAGATTGCGTTCGCAAAGAGTGATTGAGGAAAGTCGCCGAAGCTTTAAAAACCTAGTAGATAATTCTCCCAACGGAATTGTAATTCATGCAGAAGGAACCATTTTGTACGTAAATCCAAGTGTGCTAAATATGTTTGGGTTGGACGCGGAAGATGAAGATGTTTTGATTGGACAAGGTACCTATTCCAATCATTTGTACGATATGTTAACGGATGATTCAAAGGAAGTTATGCTAGATCGTGCTTCTTATTACGAAAGAGGGATTTTGCCCCCGACGCAAGAGGTAATGGGGATTGGAGCAGATGGTACATCTTTACATATGGAGTTGGAATCGGTATTTACCGATTATCAGGGGCAGAAATCAATCCAAACCTTCTGGTACAATCTGGAAGATCGTAAGAAGTTTGAGAAAGAAAGATTAAGAGCGGAGGTTGCGGAAGAAACTAACGTTCAGCTAGAAAAGGAAATCCAGAACCATAAAAAGACGCAACAGATTCTTATTGAAACTAGAAGTTTTGTTGAGTATATGTTTAGCAGCTCATTGGACATGATTATTGCTGCAGATTTAGACCAAAAAATCACAAATATTAGTCCATCTGCTCAGCAACTTTTTGGTTATGCTAAAGAGGATTTGATTGGACAGGAATACTCTACGCTGTATGCTGATATAAAGGAATATCAAAAGCTTAAAAAGCAGATTGATAGAACTGGCAAATATTCGGGAGAGATTAATAGCCTGAAAAGAGATGGATCTAGCTTTCCTGCTTATCTATCGGCCAGTACAGTTCAGGATAAGGACGGGAAAGTTTTGGGTTTAATGGGAGTGTCAAGAGACATTACCGAAATCAAAAAAGCTGAACAACGTCTGGTTAGCAGCGAGAGAAGGTATCGAGAGCTATTCGAGAATATGATCGAGGCAATTTTCGTTATGGATTCTGATTTGACTGTTCAGCAGATGAATAAGGCAGCCATGAATTTGTTGGAAGTTAAGAAAAAGGAAATCGGTGGTTTAAAGGTTATTGATTTTGTTCATGAAGATGATGAACCTTTCTTTTCAAGTTATTTCTCTGAACTAAGCAAAGGGAAAAACCCAGCTGAAATTCAAGTTCGTTTGGTATCAATACAAAGATCCGTTAAACATGTCAATGTATCAGCTTATAAGGTAGAACAGAATGGAGAGACAGTTGGTTATCGTGGGTTGTTCAGAGATATTACTGAAAGTAAAGAGGCGGCTGAAGTAATTAAAGAACAGTCTTCAAAAATTGAGTCGATCTTTGAGAACACTTCTAACATGATGATTTGGACTTTAGATAAGGAGCTTAATATAACTTCTTACAACTCCAATTTCAAGTCGGTAATAACCAATAAGTTTGGGAGTTCGGTAGATATTGGGTACAGTTTTGCGGATGCCATTAAATCGAGAGTTGAAGAAAAAGATTTCGATGAATTAATTCATCATTATCGTTCGGCATTGGCAGGAACAGCTAAAAATTTTGAAGTTCCAATGACTACCGACAGTGAGCAGCTAGTGTGGATCGATACGTTTTTAAATCCGATTCGATTAGAAGGTGATGCTTTGAAGGAAATTGCTTGTATAGCGTTCGAAATAACCGATAAGAAGCGCGCTGAGCAGGAATTGAAACTTTCGTTAAAAGAGAAAGAAATTCTATTGAAGGAGGTCCACCATCGTGTTAAAAATAACTTGCAGGTTATTTCTAGTATATTGAATCTACAGTCATCTTACGTTAAGGAACAGAGTACTTTGGACATATTGAGGGAAAGTCAAAATCGCATCAAATCAATGTCTTTTATTCATGAAAGTTTGTACCATACCAAGAATTTTTCCTCAATAAATTTCTCTGAATACATTAGTAATCTCTCGAAAAATTTAGTGCATTCTTATCGATTGACGGGAAGTAATATTGAACTTAACTTGGGGGTAAACGAGGTTAGCTTAAGTTTAGATCAGGCAATTCCTTGCGGATTGATTGTAAACGAGTTGGTTTCAAACGCTTTGAAATATGCATTTCCCAACGACAAGGGGGGAATTTCGATTCTACTAAGTCGCCACGATAATGAGATTCATTTGCAAGTAGAAGACGATGGAATTGGATTGCCGGATGACTTAGATCCCGAGAACACAGACACTTTAGGACTTCAATTGGTTTTTACCTTGGTTGAGCAGTTAGATGGCAAGCTAGATTTACGTTCCGAAAACGGAACCAAATATTTACTTAAATTTGTCTTGGATAATTAAATCGTAAAAAGAGCATCGCGCATGTCGAAAACTAATGTTTTAGTTATTGAGGATGAGAGTATTGTTTCTAAGGATATTCAGCACAGTCTTCAAAAACTTGGTTACAATGTGGTTGGTGCGGCGTCTACTGGTGAGCGTGCTATTGAGCTTGCTCATGAAGTATCACCCGACATCATCCTGATGGATATCATGTTGAAAGGTGATATCAATGGGATTGACGCTGCTTCAAAAATCAAAGAATCTTTACAGATGCCAGTCATATTTTTGACTGCTTATGCTGATGAGAATACGCTTGCAAAGGCGAAAGTTACTGAACCATATGCGTACATTATAAAGCCATTCAAGGAGGTAGATTTACATACTTCAATAGAAATGGCGTTGTACAAGCATGGTAAAGAGAAAGAAGTGATCAAGGAACGCGACATGTTGTACAGCATTGTTGAAGGACGAGAAGGGAATCCAGGGTTTATTTTTGTAAAGTCTAACTCTAGGCTTGTTAAGTTAAATTCTTCTGATATATATTTCGTTGAGGCTCTTAAGGATTATGTGGTGATCAATACATTGAAAACCAGGTATACTATCCATTCAACAATGAAGGAAATTGAGCGTAAACTGCCAGAAGGAGAATTTGTAAGAGTACATCGTTCATTTATCGTCCGTTTAGATAAGATTGCCTCCATTGAACATTCTACCATTGTTTTAGAAAAGGAAAAGAAAATTATTCCGATCGGAGGATCTTATAAGGATGAGCTCTCTAAGCGAATCAACTTGATTTAGGAAGAGGTTTCATTTCAAAATCCAACTGTTTAGTGATTAGATCAGCGTTAGTTAATTTCACGTTAACTTGATCGCCTAATCCGTATGTTTTCTTTGAGTTGTGTCCAACAACCAGATGTTGTTCTGGATCGAAGTAGAAATAATCTCCCGCAAGACTATCTAGTCGAACCAAACCTTCGCACTTGGAGTCTTCAACTTCCACAAAAATTCCCCATTCGGTGACACCTGATATTTTTCCTAGAAAGGTCTCTCCTACTTTATCTTCCATAAAACGGACTTGCATAAATTTAATGGAAGATCTTTCTGCGTCAACTGCCTTTTTTTCTTGTTCCGAACAATGTTTGCATTGAGATTCCAAACTTTTGCCATCAGGAATATTGTTGTGGCTTAAATAATCGAACAATAAACGGTGTACAATTAGATCCGGATACCGCCGAATAGGTGAGGTAAAATGGCTGTAATATTTGAAAGCAAGTCCATAGTGGCCAATATTATCGGAGCTGTAAACCGCCTTAGCCATTGATTTGATAACCATTGGGCTGATTAGTGCAGCTTCTCCATTCTCTTTTGCTTCATTAAGCAACCGATTAAGCGCAAGTGAGGCTGGTTTACCTTTTTCAAATTTTATTTTGTACCCGAAACGGTTTACAAACAGCTTTAAATCGGACAATTTTTCAGGATCGGGTTTGTCGTGTATTCTGTATACAAATGGTCGAATTGGATTACCTTTCTCAGGTGCACCAATGTACTTAGCTACTTGTTTATTAGCAAGCAACATAAATTCCTCGATTAGTTTGTTGGCCTCCAATGATATTTTCTGATGCACCGCCACTGGTTGGTCAAGCATATTAAGTTCAAACTTGACTTCGTGGCTTTCAATTTCCAATGCGCCTTCGTCTATTCTGTCCGAACGCATTTTTCTGGCGAGTGAGTTTAATTGGATTATTTCTTCGGAATACTCACCGTTAGAACCATCAATTATATTTTGTGCCTCTGCGTAAGTGAACCGTTTGTTAGACAATATGATGGATTTCCCGAACCATTCGCTAATCAGGTTTGCTTTTTCGTCTAACTCGAAAACCACTGAAAATGCAAGTTTTTCTTCATTCGGTCGAAGCGAGCATAAATCGTTCGATAAAATTTCTGGCAGCATGGGCACTACCCTATCCACTAAATAAACGGAAGTAGCTCGTCGGTAAGCCTCCTTATCTATCACCGATCCTGGACGCACGTAATGTCCAACGTCTGCAATGTGAACACCAACTTCAACATTACCATTTGGAAGTTTTTTTACAGACAAAGCGTCGTCAAAGTCTTTTGCATCGTCTGGGTCAATGGTGATGGTTATGATGTCTCTAAAATCTCGTCGTGAATTAATTTCTTCTTGTGTAAACTCGCGAGGAATGGCATTGGCTATAGCATTAACATTTTCCGGAAAATGATAGGGTAAATCAAATTCTGCTAATATTGCGTGCATTTCGGTGTTTTGCTCTCCCCTTCTACCCAAAACTTCAATTACTTTGGCAAAAGGTGAATCTGCTCTATCGGGCCAATCGGTTATTTCAACTAGAACTTTATCGCGTTCTGTCGCACCATTGATTTTATTGAGGGGAATGAAAAAATCGACATGAATGCCTCTGTTATCGGCTGTAAAAAAGGCGAAATTCTCCATTATTTCTAGTGTACCTACAAATTCGTTTCTAGAACGTTCTAAAATTTCATGTACCTGTCCTTCTATTTTTCCTCGCCGATTGGATATAAACGCAGATACGATATCACCTGAAAGAGCTTTTCCAGTATTTTTTTTGTGAACGAATATATCTACATCGGATTGTTCAGTTCGGATAAACGCAGATCCACGTCTTGTGAAATCTATCTGACCGACAATGGTCTCTCGCCTATTATTGAACGAATATTTGCCCCTTTCCGATGATTTTAAATCTTTTGCAGAAACCATTTCTAACAATAACTGGTTGATCAATTTTCGTTGGTTGCTGTCGGTAACGTCCAATAATGCAGAAATTTGTTTGTAGTTGTAATTTTTAGATGGATTGGCACTAAATATTTTAAGAACTTTACGACGCAAAGAGGTTTTTAATTTAACATTTGAGCGTTTCATTCTAATCTTTCGTTTTTTGGCCATGAATTCCTAATTATTGATACGCAATAATATGGTATCTAGCGATTACAATTAAGCTTGGAATGATATAATTAGTAACATTGTAGTTTTGAAAGGATTTATCTCCCGTTAAACCCGCGCATGAAGAAGTTAATTTGGACTTTATTACCTGTTTTAGCGCTAGTCGGAAAGACTTCGTATTCACAAGTTGTGATTAACGAGCTGATGATTAAGCCTAGTTCAGCCCAAGACGCTGCCATTCAGTCTTTGGTTGATACTTGTTGTCCCACCCATGGTTATGAATGGATAGAACTTTATAACAGACACTTTTGCGATAGTGTTGACATAAGTTGTTTTACAATAGCTTCATCAACTTCAGCCAACAACTCCGGATCTTTTCAATTTCCGGAAGGAACTAAGATTGGCCCGAAGGATAGAATTGTGATTGGTGGTGGAGGTGTTTCTGGCGCGGATTTAAAACTTTCTGATTTGATAAACTCATTAAATTATTGTGGATCGGCACAGTGGAGTTTGTCGGATGGAGATGGATGGTTGGCGTTGTACAATGAACTTGGTGGCGTTGAAAGTGCTGTTTATTGGACCGAATCTGTTCAATCTAATCCTGAAGGGTATGCTATTTCAAACTCAATATTTTCAGGAAAGCCTTGTAGCCCAAACTTGTGTGGAAATTCTGATTTAAGACGGTTTACCCAATTGGTAAATAACGGAAACACCCATTATGCAGGTGTTGTCGGACCAGCCACTGGATATTCATTAGCTCGTGTCGTCGATGGTGTGGATCAATGGGCATACATGGAAAAGCCTTCTTTAGGTCTGTGCAACAACGGAAAATGTGTTGGTCTAGTGGTTGATAGTGTTCAAATTGTTTCGGACAGTATGTGCTTTGGCGATTGTGCTGGCGAAGCTATTATTCACTACAGTGGAGGTGTTACGCCATATTCTGTTGACTGGTATGATGAAGGCGGGATATTGGTTGCTCAAGGAAATACGCTTAATGGAGCCTGTGCAGGAACATATTATGTTCATGTAAAGGATAGCTCTGTTGTCACTTGTGGCACTTGGTCTTTTGTCGAATTCACTGCTCGTGAGGCAATCACTTGGGTTTCTACTGCGTTTGTTTCAAGTTGTGATTCTGCAATTGGTTCGATCAATATTATTGGTCAGGGTGGTTCAGGTGGTCCATACCAATATAAATTGGATTCAGGGTCCTTTCAGTCTTCTGGAGACTTTGAAAAGTTGTGGCCAAATTTTTACGACATTACTTTAAAAGACTCAAAGGGATGCGAAACAATTGCTTCAATTCCAGTAAATTCTAATGTTAATCCGAGTCCGGTTACAATTACTTCAACTCCTTCTAAATGTCATGGGAATCCAGATACTTTGGTTATTGAAACTACAGGATTTGTTACCCCTGTGCAATATAGTTTTAATGGAGGTCCTTTTCAGTTGGGAAGTAGTAAATCGAAGTATTATGCCGATCCAGGTGTTCTTAACCTTATTATAAAGGATACTGTTAACAATTGTCCTTTTGTAAAGCAAATGTGGATTGAAACTCCTCCAAAAATGAATGTAAGTAATTCGATTGTTCATGCTACTTGTGCTGGTGATAATGGAATGTTGGATATTCATGCATATGGTGGGGTAGCTCCACTTAGCTTTAGTGTTAACGGGGGTGGCAGCTTTGGGCCAAACGCTTCGTTTTCCAATCTGGCAGGGATGGATTATCATTATGTGGTTAAGGATAGTCTCGGTTGTGAGTTTCATGATACGGTTACGGTTCTAGGCAATCAGGGACCGACAGTGCGGTCTGTCGGGGTTATTGAGATGCTCTGTAATGAAGATTGTAATGGAGTAATTAAAGTAAAGGCAGAAGGAATCGGCCAACTATCCTATTTTATAAACGGGGTAACAAACGATTCTTCTGGCAATTTTTACAACTTATGTCCTGATTCTTACTCCATCCAGATTGAAGACGGAGACGGTTGTACGACAGATACTACGGTAACTATAACGGATGCGTTGGGGGTAAACGCTGGGATGACTTCAGATCCGGTTTCTGGGGAGCCTCCTTTGGAGGTGACTTTTACCAATAGTAGCGCTAGTGCGCTGCATTATGAATGGAATCTGGGAATTCCTGGAGCAAAGGCTGTTAGTTTCGACACCAATTTTACTTATGAATTTGGAGGTGTGTATAATGTTAATTTGATAGCTTCAAATTCTTTCTGCTACGACACGGCGCTTGCCAAGATTAATGTTGAGGTAAAGTTCCCAAATGTTTTTTCGCCCAATGGAGATGGTTATAATGATCTGTTTCATTTGGTAATTTATGGGACAACAGAATATTCTGGCAACATCTATAACAGGTGGGGGGAACAAGTATTTACGTTTTTTGGGCCTCAAAGTCGATGGGATGGAAGAACTTTTCCGGCTGGAAGAATTTGTCCCGCTGGAACCTACTTTTACGACGTTAAGGTTGTAAATGAAGATGGAACTTCCACAAATTATAAAGGGACAGTTACCCTCTTAAGATAAGTTTAGATTGTTTTTAATCTATTGATAAATAATCGTAGTCGGCTTCTGCTTATCGGGAGCTCGCTGCCGGAGCGCATGATAACGAAGTGACCGTTCTCTGTGGAATATCCGGATAAGTACTTCAGGTTGATCAAATGCGATTTATGGAGTCTAAAAAACTTGTTTGGGTCAAGAAATTCTTCATAAACTTTAAGTGTTCGAGTATCTAGGTAACCCGATCCGTCGATAAATTGTAGTTTGCAGCAATTGCCGTCTGCGCTGATGGATACAATATCCATATCGTCCACGATTTTCATTCCTCTTGAATGCCTAATGGTGAACCTATTTATTTGGTTTCTTTGCAAAGAATCAGAAAGATTAGAAAGTATTTTATCGTAGTTATATTGTCCTGGCTGCTGAACGAGACTGCAAACATGATTAACTGCTGTAATTAGTTCATCAATGTTTACTGGTTTTAAAAGGTAATTTATTGCATTGGCTTGAAAAGCCTTAATTGCAAAATCTTTAAATGCTGTTACAAATACAACAAAGAAATTTCTTTCTGGAATAGCCTCTAGTAAATCGAAACCTTCTGAGCCAGAAGGCATCATAATATCTAGAAATACCACTTTAGGTTTTAGATGTTCGATTTTATCAAGCCCATCATTTTTTCCTTGTGCAGTACCAACTACCTGAAGTTTAGGACAAAACTTTGCAATTAGATCTTTTAAATTCTCTCTTGCATGAAGTTCATCGTCTATGATTAGTGTTGGTATTTGATTCATAGGGTTTTGAGTCTGTTTTCGGCCCAGTATAGTTGAACGAATATTATCACCGAAAATAGGAAAAACCGAATATTAACATTTGTTCGCCCTTCACTAAACATTAAATGCCGTTAAATTGTTTGGCGTTTGAAACTTAACATTGATTAGATACCTTCATTGTATCGACCATGGGAAAGGTAGATAAAGTAAATGTTTTTCTAGTTCCAGTGGATTAATCCACTGGAACTTAGTTAACTGAAGCCTATAAGACCTTGGTGAGTGATTTGAAATTGGTATTGAAGAATGTGCCATTTTGGACCTCCAAAAAAGATTATCCTCTGGTGTTTATTGGATTGTTTCCTTTAATAAGTTAAGACCGGCTCTTTGTAGTCGGTCTTTTCTACAGGTTTTTGAAACCGGAATTGCTCTGTAATTTATTACATTAGTGTCAATTACAACGGAATATTTCCATGTTTCTTTTTGGGCATCGTAGCCACCTTATTTTTAAGCATGTCAAAGGCGCGAATAAGCTTTTTACGTGTTTCTGATGGAGTTATGACCTCATCAACGTATCCTCTAGCCGCCGCATTATATGGGTTAGCAAAGAGGTCTGCGTATTCTAATTCTTTCTCCTTTAGTTTTTCTTCAGCGTTGGAAGAGGCTTTTATTTCTTTTTTGAAGATAATCTCCGCAGCACCTTTGGCCCCCATTACGGCAATTTCAGCTGTGGGCCAAGCAAAATTCATGTCTGCCCCAATGTGTTTAGAGTTCATTACGTCGTAAGCACCACCATACGCTTTTCGGGTAATTACAGTAATTCGTGGTACGGTTGCTTCACCAAAAGCGTATAGAAGTTTAGCACCGTTCGAAATAATTCCGTTCCACTCCTGATCAGTTCCTGGCAGAAAACCAGGAACGTCTTCAAAGGTTAAAAGCGGAATGTTGAAACAATCGCAAAAACGAACAAATCGAGCAGCCTTTTTTGAACATGCTACATCAAGGACGCCAGCTAATACCGCAGGTTGGTTAGCTACAATACCAATTGATCTTCCAGCCAAAAGGGCAAAACCAACCACAATATTTTCAGCATAATCTTTTTGAACTTCAAGAAACGAATTTTCATCTGCGACTAATGCTATAACATCTTTAATGTCATATGGTTGATTCGGGTTTTCGGGAACAACAGAGTTGAGTTTTTCCACGATTTCGGAATTGCTCCCTGCATTGGAGTATATTTTCTGTGGAGCTTTATCTTCACAATTCTGAGGAATGTATGACAATACATTTTTCAGAGCGTTGATCGTTTCAATCTCGTTGGGATGCGAAAAGTGTGTAACTCCTGATTTTGAAGAATGGGTTTGCGCACCGCCGAGATCCTCAGCTGTTACATCTTCGTTGGTAACTGTCTTTACCACACCTGGTCCTGTTACGAACATATAAGATGTGTTCTCTACCATAAAAATAAAGTCGGTTAGTGCTGGAGAATAAACTGCACCACCTGCGCATGGGCCCATTATTGCGGAAAGTTGCGGAATAACACCTGAAGCTTTGATGTTGCGGTGAAAAATATCGGCGTATCCTCCTAATGAAACAACTCCTTCTTGAATTCGTGCTCCACCAGAATCGTTCAGTCCAATTACTGGCGCCCCGTTCTCCA
The DNA here is from genome assembly GCA_020631555.1 of Flavobacteriales bacterium. Taxonomy (GTDB): domain Bacteria; phylum Bacteroidota; class Bacteroidia; order Flavobacteriales_D; family Parvicellaceae; genus JAHDGY01. Next base: position 59,353 of record JAHDGY010000006.1, read on the forward strand.
TTGCCAAATCCATTACTCTACAGATCTTCTCAGCATGTGCCTCTGCCAGTGAACCACCAAGTACAGTGAAATCCTGTGAAAACACGTATACAAGACGACCGTTAATTGTCCCATATCCTGTTACTACTCCGTCTCCTAAAATCTTTTGTTTATCCAAGCCAAAGTTGGAAGAACGGTGGACAACAAATTTTCCTATTTCCTCAAAAGATCCTTCGTCCAACAAAAAGTGAATTCTTTCCCTTGCGGTCAATTTTCCTTTTTTGTGCTGGGAATCTATTCTATCTTGCCCTCCACCTAATTCAGCTTCTGCTGATTTGGATTTTAATAATTCTAGTTTGTCTTCCATGTATTTCTGTTTTCAGAATTGACGGCATGAGGTTTTACATTGCGCAGGCCCCAATATTTGGGCTTAAAGGTAGAAAATTGTAGTCTGTTCTATTGATCACTATTATTCCAATTCTTTTCGGCGGCTTGAAGTAATTTTGTTTCACCTTCTTTCTTCCATTTTTCAAGCGTGTTTATGCCTAGTTTGTTATAAAATAATAACAGTTTACCTTTCTGAATAAGATAGGATTTGGGATTGATTTTGACCTTGGAGTTGTCTTTCGCTATAGCGTATGCGCACCAACCGCCATAGGCCGGAATGTACTTTTCTGGATTTTTGATGAAAGTGGATTTGTTTTGTTCTGTAGTGAATCTAAATTCCACGCCATTTAATTTGTGAGTGAACTGTTTAGAACCTTTAGTTGGTGAACCAGAAAAGTAAGAAACCACATCGTAACCAGCTGCCATTGCGCCTTTTTGATTGTTGTATTTCTGCCCGGGCTTTTGGGCAATTGCCGCGGAAACAATTACGGTAAGCGCGATTACTAAATACGATATCTTCATAGGTTTGGTCATATTAATTTAGTTGTGAATGTATTAACTTAATTAGACAAGTTTAACTCGATTGTCTGTATTTTTAGTGCGTTATCGGAAGCGTTTTACCTTGTACAAATTGGTACTGAAATATCCCAAGTTACTGTTACTGGCTCTGATGGGCTTGGCTTTGGCGATGGGATGGCTTTCCACCTCAATTCGGTTTCAATATGATATTGAAAGTTTTTTTAGCAAAACGGATGATTCGTACCAAGATTATTTGCGGCATTTAGAATTGTTTGGTTCGGAATTCGACTTTTTGTTGGTTGCTGCAACTAGCCAAAGTGAATTTGAATACCATCATTTTCAAAATGTGGAGAAACTTAGACAAAGCCTGGATTCTTGTTCGGAGATAACTAGTTTGTTGTCTATTACGAATTACAAGGAGCAGGTCAAGGCCCCCGTAGTAGGCAAGGTAGATGTTCCTATATTTCGTCTTGAAACCGAACTTGAATTCCGAAAGTCGGTTGAGAATTTCTCTCGTGAGTCTTTGCCTATTTCAGATTTGATATCAAAAGATGGTAAAACCCTGCTGTTGGCGGCGGCGGTGAAACAAGGAATGTCTAAGGAAGAAAACAATAGGCTGCTTGATTTTATTGAACGAACCATAATGGATATTGGCATCGGACATTTTGAAATTGCCGGCAGAATTCAGACCCAAAGATTTTACACTGAAAAAATGAGTTCTGATATGGTGCTGCTGGTAATTTTGGCATTGGTTTTAGTGGTTGGCTTTTTGTTGGTTTTGTACCGGTCTTTAATTGGAGTAGCGCTACCTTTAATTGCTCTTCTTTTCACAATCTTAATCACGTTTGGGATTATCGCTCTAACCGGAACTAAACTCGATTTAATTTTGGTAACTCTGCCGACTTTCTTGTTTGTTATTGGAGTTTCTAATGTGGTTCATCTGCTGGGAAAATACAATAAGCTGCGAAGCAATAATATTCCTAAAATAGAAGCAGTTGAGCAGATGTTAAAAAGAACAGGATCTGCTACGATACTAACTTGTTTAACAACTGCATTTGGATTTTTTGCATTGATGTTGTTAGATGTAAAACCAGTTCAGCGATTTGGTTTGTTTTGTGGAGTCGGGGTCTTGATTTCTTGTCTTGTTTCATTGATTTTGGTTCCGAGTGTTTTGCTTATTACGAATGCCGAATCTGGCTTGCTGCACGCAAAACATCGGGTAAAATGGTCGAATTCAGTCCTAGTTTATGTAGCACACGTGATTGATGGAAAATGGAAGACTATACGGTTAATGCTTGTTGTCGGTGTTGTAACTTTTGCTCTGGCTGCCAATAAAATGAACATCAACAATTTTTTTTTAGACGAGTTGCCACAAGATTCGGATCTCAGGCAATCGGCAGATTTTTTTGAACGACAGTTTGGAGGGATTAGACCATTTGAATTACAATGTAGAGGCAAGGATGGACAAAGTCTCTTGGGCAGTATTAGTCGGCTCAAGGATATCGAACGAATAGAAAATAAAATTTTAGAGGTTTATCGTGTTGGACTGCTTGCAACGCCTCTAACAGTAGTCAAATCAACTAATAAGTTTTTGCATGGTGGAAAGCCAGAACATTATCGTATTCCGGAATCGGATAGCGAACTAGCCAATATAAGTCGATCAATTGCCAAGTTTGGGGGGAGGAGAATAGAGCGTTTAATTTCAACATCTGGGGTTTACGGAAGATTTACTGGCAAAACGGAGGATTTAGGCAGTAAATCGTTTATGGAGTTGAACACCATGTTTATGAATTGGTATGATGAACAAAACTTTAAGCATATTGATGTAAAGCTCACAGGCGGCGCTTTTTTGATGGATAAAACAAACATGTCATTGTCTTCATCGCTAATGAAAGGGTTGATTTTAACATTTTTACTTATGTGGTCTGTCGTCTGGCTGATGTTCCGTTCAACAAAACTTGCTTTACTTGCATTAATATGCAATGTCTTTCCGCTACTTATGGTTGCAGGGTTAATGGGATTATTTGCAGTTGACTTGAAGATAGGCACCAGTATGATATTTATGATTGCTTTTGGAATAGGGGTTGATGACAGTATTCATTTGCTCGCAGACTTTAGAGCGGAGCTGAAGAACACTCAATCTATAGGGGAAGCAGTGAAACGTAGTGTTCATAACACAGGGTCTGCTCTAATCTTCACGACAATTATTTTGTGTGCTGGGTTTCTTAGTTTGGGTTTAAGTGGTTTTTCAAGCACGTCGTTTTTAGGCTTGTTGGTGTCGCTGACATTGCTATTCGCCTTGTGCTTCGACCTCTTAGTTTTACCTGCCATGATTCTTAAATTGTGGAAGCCGAAAAATTTAAATTGAAAGAATTGAAAAAAAGCGAAAAAGGAATCTTTTTAACCCTTTCATGGCCTGATACAATGGTTGTTCAAGAGGGAAAATGGTATGATGTACCGTCTAAATGGTTGGGTATTTTGAAAGATAGACATTATAAAGTCGGACATTCAGCTTGTGTTTTGATCGGCTATGACGAAAAGGTTTTTCGATATTTTGATTTTGGCCGATATCAAACACCAATGTACATGGGTAGGGTTCGAGATTGCGCCACGGATAGAGATCTGACCATTCCATTTGATGCCCGCATGGACGAAAATGGGCAACTACTCAATTTGAACGAAGCTCTTTTATTTCTTGGTCAGAATTCCGCGTGTCATGGCGACGGAAGGATGCTCGTATCTATCGTTGAATACGCTGCAGTAGGTAAAGGATATGCATATGCAAAGAAAATGCAGGCACGTGGGACGATTTATTATGGACCGTTTAAAATAGGCGGAACCAATTGTTCTAGATTTGTTTGTTCGACAGCCTATTATTCTGCACCAGATAGAAAGATTCAAACGTTATTAAACGCTCCTTATACGCTATCTCCAACACCAAATTTTAATGTTCGAGTTATGAACACCCGTGGAATAATCCTTGAGGTGCGGGACGGAAATGTATACAGAAAAAAATCCAATGAGCTGGTGGAGCCGAGCGAAGTGAATTCATTGGTTTCGGAACTGGCATGAGTTCGTTTGGGACAATATTGCCACCTTTGGTTAGGCCCACCTCTGTAGCATTGCAGGGCAAATGGCTTGGTGGGCAAGGAGCAGGGGCTTGGTTCGTATTATCATCAGAACAAGGTGGACTTATACGGGTGAAACGGTATACACCTTCTGGCCTCTTGGATTCGGACGGAGTCTTTAAACATGCGGCTGGCCCAGATCTATGTTTGAAAACAGATTTTGAAATAGCCTATTTATCCCATTGCCTGGAGGTTAATGTTATGCAAAAGGAAGAGCGAATAACATTTCGTCTTCTGGAGGCGATCGATATTTCACAAGATTGATTCAAAATTTTTTCTCTTGGAATTAGAAGGGACGTGCAGGTAAATTAAATTTGGGGCATGGGTCAAATGCTCAAATCTGAGTTTGTACGAAACATTTTTACTTTGGTGAGCGCCACATTTATCGCTCAATTAATCAGTTATACAATAACTCCAATCCTTACGCGGTTGTATTCTCCCGAGGATTTCGGTGAACTTGCGTTGTTTATGCGAATTATTGGTATGGGAACAGCAATTGCCACTTTGCGATACGAACAAGCTGTGCCGATAGTTAAATTGGATTGGCATGCGCTTCGTCTGGTGGGAATCGTTTTGAAGTTAATCTTGTTTGTTGGGTTGGTTATGGTGGTCTTTGGATCAATTTGGTTGTTTCTTAGCCAAGATTCTGCTAAAAATCTGGGTTATATGTTAGTTCCTTTTGGTGTCATCTTGCTGGCCTACTACACACTTGGGTCTAGTTGGTTGTTGCGTTTCAAGCTTGTTAGACAATTAGGAATAGTGCACATTACAAATACAATTGTATCCAATGTCTTAAAAATTATTGGCTTTCAATTTGGTTATTTAGGGTTAATTCTAGGAACTGTAGCCGGGTATATTTTGGCGTGTATTCCGATTTCGAAAGTTCTGCTAAAGGATAAAACTAGCTTGAAAGTGAATCTTTGGTCAAAGAGAAATTATGCAGTGGCCAAAGAGTTCAGTGATTTTCCAAAAATCAATTTTCCTCATGGTTTAACAGATTATGGTCGGGACATGTTGGTTGCCGTGTTGTTTATTAGTCTGTTTTCTAAAGCGGAGTATGGGCTATATGACCATGCTTTTAAAATGCTGCGTTTGCCTCTTATTCTAATTGGGGCTGCAATAGGGCAGTTGTTTTTGCAAAAGTGTGCTGCCTCTATCAATGAAGGGAATGACCCTACTAAATTTGTTTACAAAACGCTAAAAACTTTGGCATTAATGTGTATTGTTCCTTTTGGGGTATTATTTATATGGGGTGAGGATTTATTTGCTTTTGTTTTCGGGAAGGAATGGGCTCCTAGCGGGCACTACTCACAGATTATGGCTATTTGGCTTGCAAGTAATTTTGTTTTGTCGCCTATCACAGCTCTACCTACTGTGTTAAGAAGGCAGGGAAGCTTTTTCGTATTGTCGGTATTGATGTCGATAACGTTAATTTTGTCTATCGTGATTCCGCAATATGTGTTTGAAGCGACCTTAACCCAAACCCTTTGGGTGATAAGTCTCGGGCAAGCGGTGTTTTCGGCCATTAGTCTGCAGCAAATTTTAGGTTACTTAAAGGACTACAAAAGAGATAATTTATAAGGTGGACCTTCTACCTTTATCTGGACACTATAGTTAAGCATGAATTAATATGTTTAAGTGATGGGAACAGGAAAACGTTATTACAGCAAGGAGTTCAAATTGAAAGCTGTTGAATTAA
>JAHDGY010000007.1 GCA_020631555.1 Flavobacteriales bacterium
TTTTTTTCTTCTTCTTTTTCGGGTTAAGACCAAGTGGAAGTGGGGAAACCATACCGTAGTCCGAAGCTGCTCGTTTTTGAGATTTTAACAGATCTTCCATCTCGTTGTATGCTTCCAATCGGGCTTGCTTGATCATCTTGTCGACTTTTGCATAGTATTCCGCCTCGGCCTTTTCCTGTTCTTGTATTGCATGATGCGGTGTGTATTTGAGTGTTGCCTCAATTTCAAATCGCAGCTGGGTTTCGTCTCCGCGCTGCTCTTTCGAGTAGAGGTAAACCGAACTGCGGTCCTCAGGATCGTACTTGACCACAAACTTTTTATCGATATTCTCTCTAAGCCAAAACACATTCGGCAAACCTTTTTCATCGCAAACCATGTATTTGTATTGCTTTTTATTGTCGGTAAATCGAAATCCGTGAATTGTGCACGTAACCGGTTGTTCTCGCTCTACCCAGAATATGTCGATCATATCCCAGAGTTTGACTTCGGGAGCTTCAGGGTTACTGCTTTGTAAGTACATATCCATTCTTGGTACTTTGGTATTAGGGTGCTTTGCATTGTTCCACTCCTCTCGCCTCTTTTTGTAAGTTTCAATTACTTCTGGCAGGGTTGGAAGGTCCTTTATATTTGCGTTGATAAACTCACGATTTGCCTTACTCTCCTGTCTTTTCGCTTGAATATTCTGGCCAGTGAAAAACCAATCTTTTTTTAAGAATTGCTGCTGGAGTCTAGCGAATGCGTTTTCTATGGTCTTCGATGGTCCATTGTACGGTGCAGTGTTAGTTGCCAACCTTGCAACTTTGTTAAGGAAGTTTCCTGTTTTTAGTTTCTTATGTCCTCCTTGATTATCGAATTTAATTTGGTACGGCTTGTGGCCCGCAAATTGAACAGCCATTCGGAAAGCACTAAACTGCGTTTGGTGGTTCTCTTTTTTGCTTATATGAAAACCGAGGAGCACCTCGCTGTATACGTCCATTACTTCGTACACCTGACAGGTCGCGACTTTACCATCCTTGTCCCGGTAGAAGTAATTTAACTTCGTTCCGTCTGAACACCATAGCGAATCGCGCATGGTTGGTAGGATAGTGGAATGCCGGTAACTATACTTTTCTTTTGCTGCGGAGTCTCCAAATCGATGACCGTACCACAAATGTTTTACTGTCTCTTTGTCTAAGTACTTGCGTAATGTTTTGCCAGACTTAAGCTTCGTCCAACCTTTTTTAGCCGCCATTTGGTTGTATTCAAATAACAACTGGTCTATGTTAGCGCATCTCACTACTTGGTCACCCCACCGAGAAATGGCCCAAACCTTTGCGTCTGCATTTATTTTTTCAGAATGCTTGTTACAAAGATTTTTATGAATTAACGTTTCGTAATTTCTCTCTGTCCCTTTGAAAAACTTTCGATACGTGCGTTGCAAACTCTCAACATTGTTAGGTATCGAGTGAGGGTAAAGGCTCTTGTTAAGCTCCTGTGCTTTTTTAGCGACATCCTTCCAAACATTAGCTACTTTACCGCGAACAGCTTTCGTCTCATTAAGCATTGCATGTAGCGCATTGAGAATAATCGAATTCGCTATGTACTCGCGGCGGTTCTTTTCTGGCAATGCAGAACCATCATCAAATCGATAGTTATGGTAAAATTCAGCAGCTAATTCATCGTGGTGCAAATTCCGTTCAAGACGGCTTTTTTCAAGCTCTAGTTCACGAGGATCTTGGCCTGCTAATTCAGTGATTTTCGATTGATATTTAGGAGGGAGTGAATCGTACAAGATTAAAACCTCTCGACCATAGCCGCCACGGGTATTGTTCGCTTTTTTTAGTTTTTTGCGACGCATTAAACTGTCGTAGCCCGCCTTAGTAAGCACTCCTTGTTTGCGCAACACCTTAACAGGTACGCAAATAGTGTTATTGTAATCAACAAACATGTCAGATGATTAAACCAGTTATTTGTTCGATCATCATTTCTTTTGCTCGTAATCTAATTTTTTTAGCTAATTCAGATTGTGTGTGATCCTTTAACGCGTTATATACTGACTGTTTGGAAGTTTTAAATTCCTCTTCTAGTCTTTGACTGAATCCAGTTGGGATTTGGATTTCGTTTCTTATAATTTGCATATCTTTACTATATTAAATTACTGAGTCAAATGTACTAAATATATTTAGCGAATGCAACAAAATAACGAAAGTATCAGCGATAGGATATTGCAAATAATTAAAAATGAAGGGATTAGCATATATAAGTTTTCTGGCATAATCGGTGCATCGAATAGCTACTTTAGTCAATTAATAAAACATGGAGGGTCAGTCGGGTCAGATAGAATTGAAAAAATACTCAATGCCTACCCGTACATTGATGCTAATTGGCTGATAACAGGTAAAGGAGAGATGAAAAAAAACGGCATTTTTCCAGTTAGCGATTCTCTCTCAGACAAGAAAGTGAACCCCTCTTATAAAGTACCAGTATATGATAGTTTTGAAGAACATATCAAAGACAAGGGTGAGGGAGAGAGCCGAAAAAGCCTGTTAATCAACGTTCCCGGAACAGAAGATACCGAAGCATTCATTCGAGTGATAGGGTATTCTATGGGAGCAGAGATTAAAGAAGGGTCAGTCATTGGGATTAAAAAAGTGAAGACCGAATATTTTGTATCTAGATACAAATATCTCATTCTCACTAAAAGCAATGAAAAATTGATAAGCCATATAAGCCCTGACCCTAACGACAAAGAATCGATAATTTGCTCTTCCGATGATTGTAATGATTTTACAATGCCTAAAAAAGAAATAAAAGCTGTCTACCGGATAACACAAGCCATCAATAACATTTAACACATAAAACATTGTCTAATTTCAAATAGCACTTTTGGAAGCTTGGTAAATTTACTTGAGTCATCCTGTACAGAAATAGTAATACCTAAATGAGTTAAAACATCTTTTTCTCAACCACAACTTAAACAACACACGCTTATAATCCAGTCAAACCATTAACCTACTGATAATCAATAGGCGTGTAGTTTTCTAGTTGGCATTAACCCCCCTCTAAACACGTCTTAAACGCAGCCAATTGAGGTGTTTTACGGAAGTTTCCTACGTATTACTGTGTTCAAATAACCGTATTTTGACAGCGCAGCTAGCTGCGCAGCTGACAGCCCAACCCAAAACCACGCATCAAGATTACTTGCTGAAATATTACATTAAAGGGACTTTTAAAATAGACTTTGAACACTCAATACCTTTGATATCAATTATTTGAAAGGTTTCGAAGATGATTTAAGGGTTTTAGGAGGCCATAGAGACATTTTATGGACAAAAGATACCGGATTAGGACTTTTTGATTTTCGCTGGGCTGTCAGAACTAATTTGGACTTAGGACACGCCCATGGGGACTTTCAGGGCTTTTTAGCGCCGTTTTCTTTTAGGACTTTTTGATATTCCCCCCTTACATTATCAGTGAAAAATAAGCATAAAAAAAACGGGAATAAAACAGATTTCTCTGATTATTCCCGTTTAGTACTCGAGGCGGGACTTGAACCCGCACGGGCTAATGCCCACAAGATTTTAAGTCTTGCGTGTCTACCAATTCCACCACTCGAGCAACATTAGTAAATTATGTTCAGATTATATCTTTTATATATGGATTGTTGTCAACTATAAACTATCACTCCATCAGACAATAACCTGATATGAGCGAAAGACGGGATTCGAACCCGCGACCCCGACCTTGGCAAGGTCGTGCTCTACCAACCTGAGCTACTTTCGCTTTTCTCCTTCTTCGCTTGAAGGAAGCGCAAATCTAAATATTTTTTTCATTTTCAACCGACGCATTCAAAAAATTTAAACCCCGGTCAGTTTCTTAATCTCGTTCAACTTCATCAAGGCCTCCACCGGAGTCAACGTATTAATATCAATTGAAGTGATTTGTTCTCTGATTTCTACCAGAGCAGGGTCCTCCAATTCAAAAAAGCTTAATTGCATTCCAGCAGTTTTAGCTACGTCTTTAATTTTTTTCTTGTCCTCTTTTTTATTTCTCGAATTTTCAAGGGTTTCTAGAATTTCCTCGGCACGCTTCAAAATTTTTGTTGGCATACCGGCCATTTTTGCAACGTGGATACCAAAACTATGCTCGCTGCCACCAGGTACCAATTTTCTTAAAAAATGGATTTTACCGTTAGCCTCTTTAACCGCAACGTTGTAGTTTTTTATTCTTCCAAAAGTGGAGTTCATTTCATTGAGCTCATGGTAATGCGTGGCAAAAAGTGTCTTTGCTTTAACTTTTGGATGTTCGTGAATATACTCGGCGATAGACCATGCGATAGAAATACCGTCATAAGTACTAGTTCCTCGTCCAATTTCGTCTAAAAGAATTAGGCTACGGTCCGATATGTTATTGAGGATATTGGCTGTCTCGTTCATTTCCACCATGAAAGTAGATTCGCCTGAAGAAATATTATCAGAAGCACCAACACGGGTGAAAATCTTGTCTACGATACCGATTTCTGCCTGTTCAGCTGGAATAAATGAACCCATTTGAGCCATTAAAACGATCAATGCGGTTTGCCTCAGTAGGGCTGATTTTCCAGACATGTTTGGTCCAGTAATCATAATTATTTGTTGATCTTCTGGAGCTAGTCGTACATCATTTGCAACATATTCGGTTCCGACTTCCAAACATTTTTCGATAACCGGGTGTCTTCCTTTATGTATTTCCAATACTTTGGAATCCGATATAATCGGACGCACGTAACGATTTTCTTTAGCTGTTCGGGCAAAAGAATGTAGGCAATCCAGCTGCGCGATAATTGTAGCGTTTTGTTGAATAGGGGCAATGAAGTTGGCCAGCGAAAGAATTACATCGGTGTAAAGTCGATTCTCTAGCTCAACTATTTTTTCTTCCGCAGTTAGAATTTTCTGTTCGTACTCTTTCAGCTCCTCGGTAATATATCTTTCGGCTTGGGTCAAGGTCTGTTTTCTTACCCATTCTTCAGGTACTTTATCCTTGTGCGAATTCCTGACTTCCAAGTAATAACCAAACACGTTGTTGAAGCCAATCTTCAAGCTTGGAATTCCAGTTCGTTCACTTTCCCGCTGCTGAATCTGGACTAGGTAGTCTTTGCCAGAGAAAGCAATTGTTCTAAGCTCATCCAGTTCTTCGGATACATTGTCTGCTATAACCTTGCCTTTTCCTATCGCCACAGGAGGGTCTTCGTGAATCTTTTCTGAAATAATTTGGTGTAAACTTTCACAACCGTGCAGTTGTTTTCCAAGCTTGTGCAATGGTTGGTGCTCCTTTTGAGTACACGTGGTTTTGATTGGGATGGTAGATTCAATTGATCTTTTAAGTTGCAGCAATTCTCTCGGGTTAATGCGCATGGCGGCAACTTTAGATATTAACCTCTCAATATCTCCAATTTGACTGAGATGTTGTTGTATTTCCGCTGTCAATTCATCGTTGTTTAACAGATGATCAACAACATTATGTCTCTCGCATATTTTTTCTTGATCTTTTAAAGGGAGCACGATCCACCGTTTTAGTAATCTGGCACCCATCGGCGATGAGGTTTGATCCAGAATATCAATCAAGGTGGTTGCGTTTTGATTAGCGGAGTGGGTGAGTTCTAAACTATTTACTGTAAACTGGTCAAGCCAAGCATGCTTATCCTGTTCGATTCGCGAAATTTTGGAAATATGGCCAGTTTTGTCGTGTTGCGTTTCTCCAAGGTAGTGCAAGACAACTCCGGCTGCAATAATCCCGGCATCTAGTGTTTCCACACCGAACCCTTTTAAGGACTTTGTTTTGAAATGGTTTAGCAGCAGGTCTTTCGCGAAATCTTCGGTAAATGCCCAATCTTCCATTTTGAAAGTGTTGAAACCGTTTCCGAAAAGATTGGTGAATTCTTTTTCCTTCTGTTTTTGAAAAAGAATTTCGGCTGGTTTGAAGCCATGAAGCAATTTGGAAACATAATCGGGCGTTCCTTGGGCCACCAAAAATTCTCCGGTAGAAATATCTAAAAAAGAAACTCCGGCCATTTTTTTGTTGGTGTGAACAGCAGCCAAGAAATTGTTTGATTTTGTATCAAGCACTTGATCGCTGAATGCTACCCCGGGCGTTACCAGTTCTGTAACACCACGTTTAACAATTTTTTTCGTGGTTTTAGGATCTTCAAGCTGATCGCAAATTGCCACTCGTTGACCTGCTCGAACCAGTTTGGGAAGGTAACTTTCTAAGGAATGGTGAGGAAACCCGGCCAATTCAATTTTCGATGATCCGTTGTTTCTTGCTGTTAGCACAATTCCTAGAATTTTAGAAGCCACCACAGCATCTTTACCAAAAGTTTCGTAAAAATCTCCAACTCTGAAAAGTAAAAGGGCGTTGGGATGTTTTCCTTTAATTTGATTGTACTGTTTCATCAAAGGAGTGCCCTTGCCTGAACTGTCTTTTTTTTTCGTTGCCAAATTGTAACCTTATTTTTGATGCAAATCATAAAAGTACGCATCCTTGCGGCTTGGCGTCCTTTCTAATTATTAACAACTGTGAGCAGGAAGTTAAAAACTTTTGAATTGAACAGATTATCGGTAGAACAGTATCGGAAGTTGGAAAAAAGACCGGTGACAATCGTATTGGACAATATAAGAAGTTTACACAATGTCGGTTCTGTTTTTAGAACAGCCGATGCATTTGCAGTTGAGCAAGTTCTTTTATGCGGAGTTACGGCCAAGCCACCACATCGTGAAATCAGAAAGACTGCACTTGGCGCTACAGAATCTGTAGATTGGCAGTATTTCGAGTCTGCCGAGTCAGCTGTGCGCGAATTGAAAAATAATGGTTATCGAATTTATTCCATAGAACAAGTCGAAGAACCAGTATATCTGTATGAACTTGAAACACCTAAAGAAAAACTAGCAATTGTATTGGGTAATGAGGTTGATGGTGTTGATAATGAGGTGATTGGTCTTAGCGATGCTTGTGTTGAGATTCCACAATTTGGGACTAAACACTCGCTGAACGTATCCGTAACCTGCGGAATAGTTTTATGGCAGTTGTTGGGCCGTTCACAATAAAATTCGGAGTATCTTCCAAATTTGATGGAACTTACTTGGTTTTTCTTCGTAAATGCGAATCTGTATTACCCATTTGTTAATCGTTGCTTGAAACGAATTACAAGAAAAATAGAGAAGTTTAAAGTATTTGAGTTGAGACCCATCCTATTACTGTTTTGCCTTGGCGTAAACTCGCTTTCGAGTGAAACAAAGGCACAGTCGTTTTATGGCAATCATGAATGGCGTCTGTTTCGAAAGGAATTTGGACTAGCCTTTGGTAGCTCCAGTTTTTTTGGAGATCTCGGCGGGGCCAATGCGCTTGGTAGAAATTTTGCCTACGATCTCGATTTGGCCACAACAAGTCTTTCTGTTAGCGCGAGCATGATGTGCTATTTAACAAAGAGGATAGGTGTTAGAGGTAGAGCTACATTTGCCAATGTTTCCGGTAATGATGCATTAACGCTAGAGCGTTTTCGAAATAATAGAAATCTGCATTTCAAGTCAACCATATATGAAATCTCGGTTGTAGGTGAATATCATTTTTTACTAGAAAATAAGCGAACGACGACTCGTGTGATTCGCATCGCGGGTAAGCGTGTAACGCGCAAAACTCTGAACATGGGGATGTATCTCTTTGGAGGAGTGGGCGCTTTTTATTTCAACCCAAAAGCTAAAGGAGCGAACGGAGATTGGTATGAGTTGTACCATTTGCACACCGAGGGACAGGGGTTGGCTGGAGGACCAAAACAATATAGTAGGTTCAGTATCTGCTTGCCTATGGGGATTGGTATTAGAAAAAAGGTGATCCAGGACTGGGGAATTCGAATCGAAATGTCGCATCGAATTACGTTTACAGATTATATTGATGATGTCAGTACGGTGTACTACGACGGAGATGCGCTTGAAAAGGCTTACGGGCGCGAGTCTGCTTATCTCGCTAATCCGGATAAGGGAGTACTACCGGCGCATGTTACTTCGCCGGGAATGCAACGCGGAGATCCAAAGGAAAAAGACGGCTATTCATTTTTTCAATTCGGTGTATACTATCAGCCAATGCAGCGTGGGACGCGCAGCAGAATGCGCGTGAGAAGGTATAAACGAAGTAGGGCGTCATTCTAAAGAACCGCGGCCCAAATATCTCTTCTGATTAGTCTAGGCTAAATAATCCGTTCAGTAAGTTTGGAAATATAGCCCCTTGGGTTTGCCCAAGTTTCGATTCCAGGTCGACCGCATTATTTTCAGAATCCGATTCCGCTTCTACTTTTTCGTCAACAGGTATTGACTTAGCTTCTGTTACTTTGTAAGCACCGTTGTTATAAGTTTGTATTTTGTTTATGCAATCATCCTGAGAAGTGATGGATGGATCAAAAATTAAATGCGCCGTTTTTGATTCGAAATCAACTTTACAGTCAGAAACACCATTTTCCGCGGCCAGCTTTTTTTGAATGTATGTAGCACATCCGATTTGGCAAGTCATCCCATCTATTTTTAGCGAGCATTTAGCCACGTCTGAGGCAGACGCCAATGCGCTTTTCTCGTTTTTTTCAGTTGAAGAACAGCCGGCTATAGTTAGTAATAGAGCCGCTAAAATTAATTGGATATTAAGAATTTTTCGATTCATTGTTCGATCGGAATAGGTTATTGCAAATCTACAATATATTTGGCAACAATTAAGGACGTTGCAATGAGAATATCAGGAGGGATAAGTGAGGGGAAGCGGGGTAGATCGTTACTTGTTTTGTTGGTTCTTGCTCTAATTTGGGGGAGTTCGTACATTTTAATTAAATACGGGATGCACGGGGCAAACGGAAAATCAACATTTGCGTTTGATCAGGTAGGTGCCAGTCGATTGTTTTTGGCTTTTCTGGTTTTGTTGCCTGGAGCAATAAAACACTTTGGCACTACCCCCAAAAAGTACATTTTACCAATAGTTGGTGTTGGGTTTTTCGGAAACGGAATTCCTGCGTTTTTATTCGCTGCGGCAGAACGTACAGTGGACAGTGCATTGGTGGGAATGCTGAATACCTTAGTTACATTATTTGCAATTATAATTGGTTGGCTTGTATACAAAAAGGGAGTCAGCAGAATTCAAATAATGGGGATTCTTGTTGGTACAATCGGGTCGTTTTTGTTGCTTCAAGTGGCTGGTGTCTCAATTAATCAAGGAGCTATAGGGATTGTGCACGCAGTTTGCGGATCAATGTGTTATGCAATTAGTTTAAATCTAATTCGGTACGAATTGACTGATGTGTCTTCAATGGCAATTACGTCCTTGTCATTTTTGTCGACTGGTCCGTTGTGTGGGGTTTATCTATTCGGATTTACCGATTTTGCTAGCAGGGCTTCAAATTTTGGAGATAACGGATTTTCCTTGCTGTGCATAATGCTGCTTGGAATTTTCGGAACGGCCCTGGCGGTTTTGTGGTTTAATTACTTGATAAAAATCAGTTCGCATATCTTTGCGGCATCAGTAACGTATATTATTCCTTTGATTGCACTGTGTTGGGGATTGGTGGATGGAGAGTCTATTGCATTAACGCAAATGTTAGGGATGGGCGTTGTTTTGATTGGGGTTTATTTGCTTGCCGAACCTTCAAACAAACGATAGTGTTTGGATTTATCTTTCGATTTAGTAAATTTGCACCCCCTATTTTGTGGGATGACTTAAAGTAACTGCGAAAACACGTAATTATGTACGCAATTGTAGAGATAGCAGGGCAACAATTTAAAGTTGAAAAAGACCAGCAAGTGTTTGTTCACAGATTGGAAGGCGACGAGAGCTCAAAAGTTGAGTTTGATCGTGTTCTTTTGATTGAGGATAAAGGCAAAGTAAGTGTTGGCGCCCCAGCTATAGAAGGTGCGAGAGTAACGGCTAAGATCGTTAAACACCTTAAAGACGATAAAGTGATCGTCTTCAAAAAGAAAAGAAGAAAAGGCTATAAAGTAAGAAATGGCCACCGTCAATACTTGACAGAAATTAAGATTGATGGAATTAAGTTAAAAGGTGCTACTAAAAAAGCAGCTCCAAAAGCTGAAAAGGTAGAAGCTGAAAAACCGGCCAAAGAAGCTCCGGCAAAAGAGGCAAAGCCAAAACCTGAAGAGGTACTTAAAAAGAAGGAAACTAAGGAAGAACCAAAAGGCGGAGAATAAATTTCTTGCCGCCAAACATTTAAACTATGGCACATAAAAAAGGAGTAGGTAGTTCTAAGAATGGTCGTGAGTCGGAATCGAAACGCCTTGGTGTAAAAATCTTCGGTGGACAGGCAGCGATTGCTGGTAACATTATTGTTAGACAGAGAGGTACTAAGCACCACCCTGGTGAAAACGTTGGAATGGGTAAAGACCACACGTTGTTTGCACTGAAAGATGGCGTTGTACAATTCAGAAAAACAAAAGCTAACAGATCTTTTGTAAGCGTACAGCCGATTTCGGAATAGATTAAAAGAAATATTACTATACAATGGAACTCCCGCAGAAATGCGGGAGTTTTTTATTTTTGAAACTTTTCAATTCATAACTATCGAAATGTTAGAATTACAGCGAATAAGGGCAGAGAAAAAGGAGATTGTTGAAAGAATGAAAGTCCGAAATATGGACACACAATCTATTCTTGATTTAATTGAAGAGTTGGATAGCGAAAAGCGTGCGACTCAAGTTGAATTAGATAACAAACAAGCAGATCTCAATAAAATGTCCCAATCGGTTGGAGCTCTCTTTAAAGAGGGGAAAAAGGAAGAAGCGAATGAAATGCGTTCAAAGGCTTCCGCTATGAGTGATGAGATTAAAGGTGTCAAAGCCAAATTCGCTAAGTTAGGAGATAAAATTACCGAGCAGTTGTTTCATTTGCCAAATGTTCCAAATACGAATGTTCCCAACGGAAAGTCGGATCAAGAAAATCAACTGATTTCTGAGCATGGAACTAGGCCACAGCTTAGCAACGCTTTGCCGCATTGGGAATTAGCTAAGAAATTCGATTTAATTGATTTTGAACTTGGTGTCAAACTTACCGGAGCAGGGTTTCCAGTTTATCGTGGTAAGGGAGCGATTCTGCAAAGAGCGTTAATTAACTTTTTTCTCTCTGAGGCGATTAAGGAAGGCTATGAGGAAGTGATTCCGCCGATTTTGGTCAATGAGGCGTCAGGTTATGGTACTGGTCAGTTGCCAGATAAAGAAGGACAGATGTATCATGTTGGAGCTGATGATCTTTACCTAATTCCAACGGCGGAGGTTCCGGTCACAAACATTCTTCGGAACACGATAGTGAAAGAATCGCAATTTCCGATTAAAATGACGGCGTATACACCTTGTTTTAGACGCGAGGCAGGATCTTATGGAAAGGATGTACGAGGCTTGAACCGACTGCACCAATTCGATAAGGTTGAAATAGTTCAAGCTGTTCATCCTAATAACAGTGAAAAGACGTTGCAGGAAATGGTTAGTTACGTGCAAAGTTTACTGAATAAACTTGGATTGGAACATAGAATAGTTCGACTTTGTGGGGGAGATTTAGGTTTTGCTGCTGCTCACACATTCGATTTTGAAGTGTACTCTGCTGCGCAAGAGAAATGGCTAGAAGTTAGTTCGGTTTCCAATTTTGAGACTTTCCAAAGTAATCGGTTAAAATTGCGATTTAAATCGGATGAGGGTAAGACAATGCTTGCCCATACCTTGAATGGTAGTGCATTGGCACTGCCGCGAATCGTTGCTTCGATTTTGGAGAATTTTCAGTTGGATAGTGGAGAAGGGATCAAAATTCCAGAGGTTCTTGTTCCTTTTACCGGCTTTGACAAAATTGATTGATGGCATTTAATTGTGTTGACTTTATTTAAGGGCTCCACGGTTTTCTAAGTGTAATTCTATCAAAGGCCTGATTGTATTTGTCTTTTAGCCTTCGGTTGATTGAAGTGATGTGGACCTGAAAAATGAAACAATCAGTTATTGCTACAGAATAAAATTCCTTAGCTTCAGGCAATGAAGTCTTTTGCGACAGAGCATATTGTTTGGTTTCAGATTCTAGCGGCGATTTTATTTATTTCACTAGTCACTAGTTGCACGCCCAATTTCGATCAGGAATTTACGGTTATTAGCTCGCTCGAGGATTCTTTGGCTGTTGGAACCGAAATATATTCGCGTTTGGATTCCACAAAATTATCCAAGGCATACGATAGATATCAGAAAAATATGCGTGATCTTCACACGTTATGTGAAACGGTTAACGATACATTGTCGGTTCAAGTGGGCAGGAAGTTTAATCTTTACAAAGGCGTTCAAACTGGTGGAGAATTTTTCTTCGAGAATTATTCTGTCGGCAGACGGGAGTTGATTTATTCGAAAAGTAACGTTGCAAATCTTAAGAAAGATATTACCGAGTTTATTTATTCTAAACCGGTTGCTGAGCGATATGTCGAATTGGAACAGAACCACATAGCCCAATTGTTGAAGGCGATTCGTTTAATGGAATTGGCGCAGAAAACAGTTTTTGAAATGGATCAGCTGGCTGGGGCCGAAATTGAAGATTTAATTGCAGCCAAAGTATCTGCTAATTCAAAGCATTAATCGCCCGTGCCAGATTGTTTTTTTGCTAGTTCCCAGAACAACGCTGGCCAAAATCGCTTGATGTAGACTAGCAGGGTTTCTTTTCCTCCGATCACTGTTTCTTTTTGCTTTCCTGCAATTGCCGATAGAATCTTCTTTGCGCAGCTTTGGGCGCTCATTCCATTGGATTGGTGATTATCCATTTTGTTATGGGCCTCACCATCACCGTTCAATGCTTTTAGCGAAATGTCTGTTTTTATTAATCCTGGATAAACGAGGGTAACGTTGATTTCAGAATGTTCTAATTCCAATGTTTCGAAAAATCCTTTAAGAGCATGTTTAGATGCAGCATATGCCGAACGTAGATGGAAACCAAACTGGCCGGTTAAACTACTAACAGTGGCAATGTGTCCGGATCTTTGTTGTTTCATGATTGGAAGTATAGACTTAGTTAATGTTATAGTACCGAAGTAATTAATCTCCATTAGTTTTCGATCAACAGAAATGCCAGTTTCTTCAATCCTAGATCGTTGACTAATTCCGGCATTATTGATCAAAACGTCGATACGACCGAATTGCTCGACTATCTGATCTACTGTTGGCTGGATCATATCAGGTTGGGATATGTCTAAAGAAATAGGGTGCACTTTTTCCGAGAACAGACATTTAGTTTTTACCAGATTGAGGGCATTGAAGTTTCGAGAGCTAATGATAACTGTTGCTCCAGATTTATTGGTCAAAATTGCTAATTGTTCTCCGATTCCCGAAGAAGCACCAGATATCCAGACAACTTTGCCAGAAAAGTACTTTGCGGTTCTCATCTAAAGATGAAATAAATTTCTGGTGAAAATACGTATTCGCTGAATGTCGCCGAATGAAAGATTGCCTTATGTTTGGTAAAGGTCGTCTGCCATTCCTGCAGAAGTGGTAATACCCTTGATAAAAGCAGAGCTAAATCCGTGATGCTCCATCTGATTTAATCCTGCAATTGTACACCCTTTTGGTGAAGTAACTTTGTCAATTTCATCCTCCGGATGGGATTGATTTTCCAATAACAGGCTTGCCGCTCCTTTTGCCGTTTGAGCCGCCATTTTGAGGGCTTCGTCCGCATGAAAATCTATCTCTGTTCCTCCCTGGGATGCTGCCCTTATTGCTCGAAGAAAAAATGCAATGCCACAAGCGCACAGGGCTGTTGCTGAAGACATTTGATCTTCCGTAATCACCAAAGATGTACCGACCGTATCAAATAACTCTTGAACAATTGGAATATGAGATTTAGATTGTTCATTACCTGCAATGCAAGTCATTGATTCGCCTATCGAAATTGCCGTATTGGGCATGGCACGAACAATAGTTAGCTCCTTTTCAACTTGCGAGTTAATTTCGGAAATAGAAACACCGGAAACTACCGGAATAATAAGGTGCTCTTCCGTAAGGCAGTCTTTTATTTCCATCAAAACGGTATTTAACTGCTGAGGAAGAATTGCTAAAACAATGATTTTGGCCTCTTCTAAAGCCGCTATGTTGTCTGAAGTAATACGATAGCCTTCCAGTACCAGTCGATCCAATTTTGCGGCCCGTCTTCTTGTAATTGTAATATTTGAAGATGAATATTTTTTCGATTTCACCAGCCCTTTAGCTAGTGCAACTCCAATATTACCACCTCCGATTATGGCTATTTTTTCACTCATTTGGGCAAAACTAAATGATTTCCCTTAACCAGCGTTCACAATTTGAATCGCATTAGATTGAATGCCTATTTCAAGGTCCAACGGAATTTTAAGTTTAGTCGGGAGGCAGTTGGCAAATTTGATAATCCTCGTCTTCGTAAATTGTTTGAAATTCGTTGGGAGGATCAGCAATCTTGTGTTTGTCGACAATAAGGTATTCTACTCCAAGATTAGCTAGGGAATCAAGAAAATTAATGTTGGAAATTTGTTCGTTCGTTACCGTCCACCCCTTGCGATTGGTGAAGTACATATCCTGAGGGGATGGGCCTCCGTTTATAACAATTAGCGATTGCTTAGGTACGATTTTGTCACTCAAATTTTCTAATTCTAACTTATATAATTGGCTGTCCTTAATCCAAAAATCATGTTGTTGATTGGCTATACTTTCGATGGCGATGATTCCCAAAACGAGGTATTGAATTTTTGGTTTGATCTGGTTTATGCCAATTCCGGCTAACAATGCCATTATTGGAACAAATGGAATTATATAATAGTTGTGAAGTGGAAATACTGCGCCAGTTTTGAGAATAAAAACACAAAAAATAATGGTGATGGTTATTACACCAGCTAATAAGGTTTTGTACTGTTTGGAAGTCACTAAAATTACCAGACCGACCAAACAGCACAATAACGCAGAATACGAATGAAGCGCACTGAAGTAAAACTTCTCTAATAGTTCTGGAAGTAAATTGAATATTTCCAGCATGCCTTCACCCAAGCTTTTTGGAAAATAGA
The DNA here is from genome assembly GCA_020631555.1 of Flavobacteriales bacterium. Classification (GTDB taxonomy): domain Bacteria; phylum Bacteroidota; class Bacteroidia; order Flavobacteriales_D; family Parvicellaceae; genus JAHDGY01. The sequence goes on from JAHDGY010000007.1 coordinate 15,041, forward strand.
GTTGAAATTTATAGGTGTTGAGTAGATGCGGAACCCAGTAGAAATACCATAAACAGGTTGTAAGAAATGCGATACCAGCCGCGCACAACAGCAATATCTTTCTTGTAGTTTCAACCTGCCGTATAAATAGAGTTAAAATTAATACGCTAAACAAGCTCAAGCTTGGAATTTTGCAAAGCAGGCCAAGTGTGGCTAATACAAAGAATAAAATCAGCTTTAGTGACTTACCTTTTCTCAAATATTCGTGGGCGTGGTACAGACCAATAATTAGCAGAGCAACACTGAATGTGTCGGGCATTATTTTTCGTGAGAAGGCAAACCAAATGGATACTGCAAGTACGATTGTAGAATTAAATGCGATAGGTCGGTTAACAAGTCCCTTGATTAGTTTAAAAAAGTAGAAAAGACCAATACTCGAAATAACTAAATTGATAAGCCTTCCAGACCAATGTGTGTATCCGAAAATTTGAGAAAATAAATAGATTAGGTAGTTGAAAAAAGGGAATTCTGAACCTATAATACCAGTCTTTTCTCCTGCCATATTAATGGTTGGGTGCAGCAGATCAGCCCCGTTTTCAAAATAATTTCGCGCAATCATATTGGTAAGAGACTGGCGCCAATTATGTCCAGTTTCCAAAGGTGCATTGGTAATTCCAAACAGTCGAACTACGAAAAGCGATATTATCCAGAAACGGATATCTTTTAGACGATCATGTATTTTTATCCGAATTTGTATGCGATTTAATAGAGCTCTTCTAACACTGAATCGTCTACACGATTAGGCAGAGTAACTGTCAAGTTCGGGGTGCGGTCCATTTCCCTTCGAATAGCGAATTCAGCTTCTTCATTTCTAGCCCAGCTTCGGCGAGCGATTCCGTTATTCACATCCCAATGCAACATCATCTCAAGTTGGCGCTGTGCCTCAGGTGAACCATCTAATAGCATTCCGAATCCACCATTAATCACTTCTCCCCAGCCAACGCCTCCGCCGTTATGAATGGATACCCAAGTTGCACCTCGAAAGCTGTCTCCTATGACATTGTGAATCGCCATGTCCGATGTGAATCTTGATCCATCATAAATATTGGAAGTTTCTCTATACGGTGAATCGGTTCCAGACACATCGTGGTGATCTCGGCCAAGTACAACAGGCCCAATATCCCCGCGCTCAATTGCGTCATTAAATGCCTTGGCAATTTTAATTCTTCCCTCGGCATCAGCGTATAATATTCTTGCCTGCGAGCCAACAACCAGTTTATTGGCTTGCGCACCTTTTATCCACTGAATGTTGTCAGCCATTTGTTGCTGAATTTCGGTAGGGGAGTCAAGCATCATTTTCTCAAGGACTTCGCATGCAATGGCATCTGTTTTAGCAAGGTCTTCCTCCTTTCCGGAAGCGCAAACCCATCGGAATGGACCAAATCCGTAGTCAAAACACATTGGTCCCATGATATCTTGAACATACGATGGATAACGAAAGCCTGTGCCTTTGGCGTCGAAAACTTCGGCGCCAGCTCTCGATGCTTCCAATAAAAACGCATTCCCGTAATCGAAAAAGTATGTTCCTTTTTCCGTGTGTTTATTTATTGCATCCGCGTGGCGTCTCAATGATTCTTTGACTTTCTGTTGGAATGTATCAGGATCGTCTGCCATCATTTGGTTGGCTTCTTCAAAAGACAAACCAACTGGATAATAACCTCCTGCCCATGGATTGTGTAATGATGTTTGATCTGATCCGAGATCAATTTTAATGTCCGCATTTGCAAACGCTTCCCAAACATCTACTACATTTCCGTCGTAGGCAATGGAAACTACTTCCTTATTGTTTGTAGCCTTTTGGACTCTTGTGCAGAGTTCGTTAACGTCATCAATAACTTCGTCTACCCAACCTTGTTCGTGTCTTTTGCAAGTTGCAGCTGGATTAACCTCGGCCGTTACCGAAACCACCCCTGCAATATTTCCAGCTTTCGGTTGAGCACCGCTCATTCCGCCTAAACCAGAAGTGACAAATAATTTACCCGCGGTTGATTTGGCGTTAATTTTTCTGCATCCGTTTAGCACCGTGATGGTTGTTCCGTGGACAATTCCTTGCGGCCCAATATACATGTAAGAACCGGCGGTCATTTGCCCGTATTGGGTCACGCCCAAAGCATTGAATTTTTCCCAATCATCTGGCTTAGAATAATTCGGGATCATCATTCCGTTTGTAACGACTACCCGCGGAGCTTCCTTGTGGGACGGAAATAACCCCAATGGATGTCCAGAATACATTACTAACGTTTGTTCATCCGTCATTTCGGCTAAATATCGCATCGTTAGCCGATATTGTGCCCAGTTGGAGAAAACGGCTCCGTTTCCACCGTAAGTGATTAGCTCGTGGGGATGTTGTGCAATGGCATAATCAAGATTATTTTGGATCATTAACTGAATTGCCTTGGCCTGTTGGCTTTTGCCAGGATATTCGTCGATGGGTCGGGCATACATCCTGTAGGTCGGGCGATAACGATACATGTAAATGCGTCCGTATTTTTCCAATTCTTCCTTGAATTCTGCTGCCAACGCTGCGTGTTGGCTTTTGGGAAAATATCGAAGGGCATTTCGAAGTGCCAATTTTTTCTCCTCAACAGTTAAAATGTCCTTTCTTTTCGGTGCGTGACTTACCTTGTCTGAAAAGGGTTGTTGTTCAGGAATTTCATCCGGAATTCCTTCCAAAATTAGGGATTGAAAATCAAGATTTGTAATCGCCTCCATATTCAAATTCTTTCATGATTTCGGACTAAAGCTTAGGGTGGCTTCCGGCCGTATTTAACCAACGGGATGAAAGTAAAGAATTCTAGAGTATCCGCAAAGGCAGTCTAATTTTCCTCAGGTTGCTCAACCAATTCAGCTTTTTCTAGAATATAAACTAGCTGATTAATATCATCTGGATTTAATCTCAGTAGCCCTTCAAATGTTACTATTTGGTCCATTCTGAGATTGTCGTATTGCTTTTTGAGTTGAATTTCAATAACCGATTCGGGACCGGCTTGACCGCAGAAGAAGCAAGAACTGTAAGGATTTGCTGATAGTACATAGTAACCAGCAACAACATCAAGGGGAATGATATAACCGCGGATAATAACTTTTTTACCGTCTAATTTTTTAATCTGTTTTCCAAATTCTGGAATGGAATAGTACGCTTGGTATTCGTCTGACCACTTATCAGCGAATTTTACATCTTTCAAAGAATTCCAAGTTATTCTCGTTTGACTTGATGCGACAATAGCCGTGAAAATGAATGTCAAACATATAGTGATCTTGATTAGTCCTTTCATCTCAATTAATTTATAATTCCCCCTAGGTAAAGACTTTAAGATACAAAGTTAATAACAAAAGGCATACCACGCATTTTATCAATTATCCTTGGGTTAAGGTTTCTGAGATATCCGTTCTGTAAGCTTTTATTGCTGGAGCTATAGAAGTTAATAGTCCAATAAAAATGCAGGCGACCAGCAGCCAAATTTCTTCGGTAATGAACAAGAATCCGGTAAAATCGTAATGGTATTTTACTGAAAGTAAACTACTTACCTCTTTAATTCCTGCATGACTTATGAGTAGTCCTAAACAATATCCAATGAAGGAAACGATTACGCCTTCGGCTATGATAACCATGAATACCTTTGTTGAAGAAGCTCCCATTACCCGCATCAAAGCAATTTCGTATTTTCTATCCTTGAGGGAGTTGAATAATGCAATGAAAACACTAAGTCCAGCTATAGCCATGATAAAAATTGCCATGTATTTTAAGATACCAATTGCCGGTTCAATAAGTTGCTGAACCTGCATTGTTTCTATAGCCGGTTCCGCCGCAATCAGTGCGTCGCTTTTATTTACCATTCCTGGTATGGTGAATTTTCCTCTGGGTGTTTTGTATTGAACCAATAAGGATGTAATCTCTTTTTCATTGTCATCCAGTCCATCCAGAATTTTGTTAATCTCTTCCTTCGACATGACGTGGTCATGGTGGTCGTGTTCATGTCCATGGTGTTCGGCGTGATGTTCCCCGTGTTTATGTTTCTCATGGGAACTGCCGTGCGCATCGTGATCTTGATGGTCGTCATGCTCATGATTTTTATGGGTATCACTGTGTTCCTTAAGATGTTCAACTTCTTCCTTAGTTTTTAAGTCGAAACTCCCACCAGAATCATGTGCCTGGCCGCCGTGTACAACCCAAACGCTTTCTACTGGAGTTAAAATAAGGTTGTCAATTACTGAATTACTTTGTTCAAAGATCCCAACTACTTTGTATTTAAACTCGTCGTGAGAATGCAATACTTCCCCGTCATTAGCTTTTCCTAATCCATGTCCACCGACGAATTTACTGCCAATTTTTAATCCAAGTTTTTCTGCTACAGCTGACCCAATTGTTGCGTCCATTGGTTTTTCGAAAAGCTTTCCTTTGCCAATTTTAGCGTTGTACAGGTCAGAATATTTCGAGGTAGTTCCAACAATACGGTGTGATTTATAGCTGTCTCCTAAAGCAATAGGAATTGCTGATTTTACAAAAGGGTTTTTGGTGACGAAATTGAGTTTGGACAGATTGATATTCCCAACGGGATTGTCGATATGGTAGATGCTACTGAGTACTAGTTGCAATCGACTTCCTTTTGCTCCAACTACAAGGTCAATTCCACCAGCATTTCGCTCAAAATTTTCTTGTAATTGTTTTTCTGTAAGTACAGATATTAGAATGATGCTAATCCCAGTTGCCAACAATAGGATGGAAAGTCCTGAAGAAAGGGGGCGGAAACGAATATTCTTCCAGCTTAGTTTAACGATGTTCATAATTCAATTCTTGAGCTGAATTCGTTTTTTAATCGGTTATCATGGGTTACCACAACAAGAGCAGCGTTGTTTCGAGACGCGCAATCCTTTAAAAGTTCCACAACCACATTGCAATTCTTGTCGTCTAGCGCTGATGTTGGCTCATCTGCTAATATGACTTTAGGTTTGTTTATAATGGCTCGTGCTATTGATACACGTTGTTTTTCGCCTTGACTCAACTGATCAACGTGCTTGTTGATTTTATGGCTTATTCCAAGTCTTTCCAGTGTTGCAGCGACAATTTTTTTGTCGGCTGAGACCCTAGCGAGGTGTTGAGAAAGCGTTAGATTTTCGCCAACGCTCAATGCTTTTATAAAATGTGGTGTTTGAAAAACAATACCGATGTTTTTTCCGCGAAATAGATCGAGAGCTGATCCTTGTAAGCCGGAAAGTTGTTGACCTCCAATCGTTACCTCGCCGCGGCTTGGAGCTAGCATTCCTGCTAGTAAGTGCAGTAAAGTGGTTTTTCCACATCCAGATTGTCCCAGAATTAAACTTTCTTGATCAACGGCTAAATCCGGGAATTGAAGAATTGGGCCATTATGGTACTTATACTGTAAGTTTTCTGTGCTTATCATCTGACAACGCTGTAAGATCAGGTTTCGAAAGCCTTAAAATTAATATTTCTTTACTTCCAAGAGTTAGTCGTTGTTCACCTATTAGTTTAGGTCAGAATTAGGCGTTTTTCTAGAAATCAAATACATTCCAATTGCCACCAATGGTATACTTAAAATTTGCCCCATGCTCAGGGCGCTACTGTCAGCCAAGGTTTGATGTTCCTTTACAAATTCGATAAGGAATCTGAAAGAGAAACATAGAATGAGGAAAATTCCAAGTAAATACCCGTTTTTGAATTTGCTTTCCGTTTTTTTTAAAATGCGATGCAAGACAAAAAACGTTAGCAGTAGCGAGAGACATTCATAGATTTGGGTTGGGTGCCGCATTATTTCTCCAGCTTCGCCATACAATCTAATAAATTTAAAACCCCATGGTAGTGAAGTTTCTGTTCCCAGTATCTCGCTATTTAACAAGTTTCCTAGTCGGATAAATGCAGCCACTAAAGCAGCGGGCATAGTAAGACGATCGAGTAAATGGATCAGGCCTGTTTTGTAATGTTTTCGGTTGAACAAGTAGGCAGCAATGATGACTCCGATTGTTCCTCCATGACTGGCTAAACCACCTTCGCGGATGCCAGTAATAATAGTCAGCGGATGGTCAAAATATCCAATTTCAGTTTCAGTACTAAAATAGGGTCCATAGAAAAATACGTGTCCTAGTCGGGCGCCAACGACCCCACCAACCATGCAATACATCAGAATTTTGTCCATCAATTTCTGATAATCTTCAGGTCGCTCCCTTTGCAGGATGTTACGTAAGATCGGATACCCAATCAAAAATCCAAAAGCCCAGCACAATCCATAATAGCGAATGCTAATTGGAGAGCTAATTAGTTCCGGATCAAAGTTCCATATTATTGTTGCCCACTCCATGTTTTAAATTAGATAATGATGAAGCGTATAGTTTAGTCTGTTAGGCCGGGAAATCCACCTAACGAGCAGAAACGCTAGTACTAAGCATATCGTGGCCAAACCTAAACGCTGGAGAATCTGAAATTCCCAATCTGTACTCTTGAGAAGGATTTCTACCAATAAAGCATAAAGGTTGTAAAGCGAATGAACGATAATGCTTGTTTTTATACTGCTTGTCCACACCACCAAATAACCCAGCAAAGTTGACAAGCAAAAAAGAGGGATAAAGGAATTAAATCTAAAGTGTACGAAAGTGAACAAAAAAGAAGTTGTGAAAATTCCGGCGTGAACATTCCAGGTAATCTTGGTCATTAATTTTTGCAGAACTCCTCTAAAAAATAATTCCTCAGCAACACCAGGTAAAAAAGCGAAAAGAATTGTATTCAAAAGAATCGCCGAAAAAGAGGTTTCCGTTGTTACTCGGTCAACTAGAGAAATAAAAGAGGTTTCCGTATCGGTTTGAAAACTGGCCGGCAAAAGATTTAAATTCATTTCCGACAATAGTTCTGAAATCGGTAGTAATACAATGGGCAGGGTGTATAACGCGATCCATTTTATTGCTGGAAATTTGGTGTGAGGAAAATAGGATCCTGCAATCGGAGATTTAAAAACTCTAGCAAACAGTAACGCAGGGATTAAAAAGGTTCCAATTTGCCCCCAGAAATTAACCCACTTTTGGGTCAAGTAGGATTTGTCGTCATTGGCGTTCATCAACACGGTGAGGTCTTCGTCTGCCAAAGGATTGTAACCGAACAAATCGTGCACAGTACGCCATGCGATTCCTTGGAAAATTGTTGCAAATGCCATAGTTCCAACAACTAGAATGACGATTTGCAATGAGGTATCCAATTGATATGCTTTCCGAAGCTCCACTAGCTTTTTTATACTTTTGCACCAAAAGTACTCGATTGGTTAGAATAGGGGATATAGAAATTGTAGAATTTCCATTGTTGCTGGCTCCAATGGAAGATGTTAGTGATCCACCGTTCAGGGCTTTGTGCAAGAAACATGGTGCGGACATTATGTATACGGAGTTTATTTCTTCGGAGGGCTTGATTAGAGATGCTGCTAAAAGTGTGCAAAAGCTGGACATTTTTGAGTACGAACGACCAATTGGTATTCAAATTTTTGGTTCAGATTTCGATTCGATGAAGCGAGCTACCGAATTGACTGAAGCAGCTAAGCCAGATATTATCGATATTAATTATGGTTGCCCGGTAAAGAAGGTAGCATGTAAAGGTGCGGGAGCAGGAATATTGCAGGATATTCCAAAGATGATCCGTTTGACCGAAGAAGTTGTGAAGGCAACTTCATTGCCTGTTACGGTCAAAACTAGGTTGGGCTGGGACGACGAAACAAAGTACATTGTTGAGGTAGCGGAGCGATTACAGGATATTGGAATTCAAGCTATTTCTATTCACGGCAGGACTCGAAAACAAATGTACAAAGGAGAGGCTGATTGGAGTTTAATTGCAGAAGTGAAAAGCAATTCAAGAATGAAAATTCCAGTTTTTGGCAATGGAGACATTGATTCGCCCGAAAAAATGGTGGAATATAAAAACCGTTACGGGGTAGATGGAATTATGATTGGAAGGGCTTCTATTGGGAATCCATGGGTGTTTAACGAATTAAAACATTTTGCAAAAACGGGTGAGCATCTGCCAAAGCCAACAATTCTCGAAAGGGTAGAGGCTACGCGATATCATTTAAGGCGTTCTATCGAATGGAAGGGAGAAAGGACTGGAATTGTTGAAATGCGCAGACATTACGCCAATTATTTTAAGGGGATTCGGGATTTTAAACCGATTCGGATGAAGTTGGTTACGTCTATGGAGGTGGATGAGATTGAAGCTACTTTAGACCAAATTTCTAGCGATTTTGAAAATGCTTAGTCACTAGGTACCGCACCGGGAAGTACGAGGAAACTATTCCAATAGTAGCAATTGCTACAAATGTTTTAAAAAAGTCAATCAATTCTAGTTTTACAGGATAATAGTCGATTATTGTTCCGTGCAATGGAATAAGGTGAAAGTTGATTTGCAGAAAACAAAGTAAGTAGCCCAAGGTTAGGCCTAATGCTCCTCCAAAAAAGTTGATCAGCAAGCCTTCGAAAAAGAAAATTCTTTGGATCGTGATACGGGTCGCGCCAAGCGCAATCAGCGTGTTAATGTCTGTCTTTTTATCGAAAATTAACATCGTTAGTGAAGCGATTATATTAAAGGTAGCAAGGGCTAAAATGAAGCATAGCATTACAAACGAAAACCATTTTTCGCTTCTACTCATCCTATAAATAAGCTCGTTTTGTTCAAACCTTGTTTGGACACTGAACTTCGGTCCGAGTAACAATTGCAATTTTTCTTTAACGTTTACTGCATCAACATCTGATTGCAGTTTACATTCAACGGCCGTAATATTGTTTTCCAGATCGAGAGTTTGTTGCGCAAATTTCATTGGAGCAATAATATATCTGGTATCAAAATCGGGGTTTATGGAAAAAATACCGCTGACAGGGATTGGCCGGGTAATAAAGAATTCGGAGTTGCGCCTAATTTTTTTCTCTCGATCCAATCCGTAAACGGTTACTACATTATCGAAATTGGGGTTTGGGCTAACGCCAAGTTTATTATACACTCCCAGACCGATTAAGAGCTGAGGCCGTCGATCGAAGTACAGTGCCGCCACACCCTCGTATAGCATTGTGTCTACTCGATTCACGTCGAAATAATTGGAATCAACACCTTTGAGTTGAACCGGAAGCCAATTTTTATTGTATTTGACTAAAGCAATTTCTTCAACAGTGGCGCTAGCGTATTCAATGCCTTGAATATTTATTAGCTCTTCAAAATCAATTTCTTCTGATTTGAAGTAACGGTCGTTTGTTGTGGTGATTTTGATGTCCGGATCAAAAGATCCGTAGATGGTTTGCACTAAGCCTTCAATTCCATTTATTCCGGACATTACGATAACGATTGCCGCGGTACTGATCAGAATTCCGACCATTGAAATCATGGAAATGATATTGATAATTCCTCTCGACTTTTTTGAAAGGAAGTACCGACGAGCAATGTTGAAGGCTAATTTCAAACGTTTATTTTTTCAACAGCCTGTCAATTTCTTCAGCATAGTCAAGTGAGTCGTCGAGATAAAATTGGAGTTCAGGAACCCGTCTTAACTGTTGTCTTACAATTTGACTTATTTCGTGTCGGATGGTTTTGGAATTTGCGATAATGTTCTCCAACACCTGTCCTTTTTCTTTCACTCCAAAAATACTCAGGTAACACTTTGCAATCGATAAATCAGGTGAGGTTCGAACTACGGTAACACTAACCATTCCTCCATCACATAATTCACGTGCTCGTTGCCTAAAAATAGTACCTAATTCTTGCTGAATAACAGCGGCAATTTTCTCTTGTCTAATCGATGCCATACGCAAAGGTAATCAAACCGAGAAGTAAAGCCGAATTTTGGATTATCTTTGGCGGTTTACGCCCAGAATAGGCAAAACAATGAAGCATTTATTTCAAATACTCGAGTTAGCAAAGGGCTTAAGATCTGCTCTTACTACATCCGTTATTTTTCAATATTTAAGTGTTGTATTCGGTGTTTTTTCGTTCACACTTTTGGTGCCTCTGCTGAAGGTTCTTTTTATGGCGCCTTCGGAATTGCAAGAATTGTTGGCCAAGCCGATTCCGGTATTTGAGTGGAAACAAAGCGTGATTTTTGAATACATGAATGTGCATTTAGCGCAGACTATAGATCAAGCCGGGCCAAAGGCAGCGCTAATAGGGATCTGTTCGTTACTTATTGGATCTATGTTCTTGAAAAATATTTTTCATTATGGTGGAGTCTATTTTGGAGCCAGAGTAGTTAATGGCGCTGTGCTGGCTACAAGAAATCGTCTGTTTAAGAAGATTACGGACTTGCACATTGGTTATTTTTCAGAAGAACGCAAAGGAGATTTGATTTCCAGGATGACCAGTGATATGAAGGAAATTGAGTGGGGTGTCCAAAGTACGATTCCCGCCGTATTCCGAAGTCCTTTTGAGATTGTTGTACAGGTTGCGGTGCTGTTTTTTTTCAACGTTGAATTGACGTTGTTTTTGCTTTTGTTTCTGCCTGCAGCTGGAGGAATTATTTCCATTATTGGAAAGTCTTTGAGGGAATCGGCAGATGATGGTCAGAAGAAGGTTAGTGAGTTGGTTACCACTACTGAAGAGGCTTTAACAGGCTTAAAAGTAATTAAAGCTTTTGGGGCAATTTCCTTTATTAGGAATCGATTTGTTAGGCAAAATACGGAGCATTATCGTATCATGATGAAAGTGTACTCGAAGGTTCAACTCGCTTCGCCGGTAAGTGAATTCTTGGGGGTTACGGCTACGGCAGTGGTGTTGTGGTTTGGCGCTGGATTAGTTTTCGACGGTAAATTGGACGGTGAGGTGCTGATCACTTATTTGGTAATGTTTGCTCAGTTAATTACACCATTTAAGGCTTTATCCACTGGTATTTTTAACGCTCAACGGGCATGTGCTTCGCTTTCGCGAATCAACAAGGTTATTGATGCGGAACAAGAAATTGTGGACAAGCCAAATGCTATTTGCGCTACTTCCTTTAAGGATAAAATAGAGTTTAAGGACGTTTGGTTCCGGTACGAAAATGATTTTGTTCTGCAAGACATAAATCTTAAAATCCTTGCGGGAAAGACTGTTGCTTTAGTCGGACAATCGGGTTCTGGGAAATCTACAATGGCAGACTTACTTCCACGATTTTACGATGTCACAAAAGGTGCAATTACCATTGATGGCGTCGACGTGAAGGATTATGAAGTCGCTTCTTTGAATAGTATAATGGGTATTGTAACCCAGCACTCCATACTTTTTAATGATACGGTTTATAACAATATTGCCTTTGGATTGGACAATGTCAAAAAGGAAGATGTAATTGAGGCTGCAAAAGTGGCTAATGCGCATGATTTTATTATGGGATTTGAGAACGGTTACGATTCTAATATCGGAGATGGGGGGAGTAAACTGTCCGGCGGACAACGTCAAAGAATTAGTATTGCCAGAGCTGTGCTTAAAAACCCTCCAATAATGATTTTGGACGAGGCTACTTCTGCTCTGGATACGGAGTCCGAAAAATTAGTTCAGGATGCATTATCTAAATTGATGAGTAATAGAACTTCACTTGTCATTGCTCACCGTCTGTCGACAATTCAACACGCCGATGAAATCTTAGTGCTCAACGATGGTGTGATTGTTGAAAGGGGAACGCATAATCAATTACTACAATCGGATAGTGCTTACAAGCGGTTAATTGAAATGCAATCTTTTTAGCCTATTTCTTGAATAGTCTTAATTATTGAGAAATCATCCAATTAGCGGAATTTTGGGTTCATTTAACTGAAAACAAGATTGTTAAATGGAATGTGAGTAGTATATTAGAATAACGTATTAGTGAACTATGAGTTTTAAGAATGTAACAATTTGGTGCTTGACAGCAATTTTATTTGGTTTAGGGTGTGCTCAAAAACGTCAGGCTTCGCAAGTTAGTAGTGAAGAAGTTGAGAACTTTTCTGAGAATACTTCAGGAAATTTCAGGGAGATTGATGCAGTTCAGTTGGCTGAACTTGAAGCCAAAGCCAGACAACATCGGGGAGATACGCTGATGATTGGGTTTTCCAAAACTCCTTGTTTTGGTACTTGTCCACATTTTAATTTCAAGGTGTACGAAAGTGGTTTTGCAACTTATGAGGGTATCAGTTACACTAAAATGAAGGGCATGCATTCGACCTGGTATACGAAAGACCAAATGACTAAAATAGTCTCAATCGCGGATTCGATTGGATTCCAAAAAATGAAGGATAAATATGAAGCTCCTGTTGCTGATTTACCTTCGGCTTCGATTGCCGTTCGCTTGTCTACAGGTTTGAAGCGGGTTATGCGAAGAGTAGGTTATCCTAGAGCGTTGCGAGGATTGGAAGCTGAAATCGAACAGTTGATTGCTCGTGGAGATTGGAAGTCGTATACTCCTCCTGCCGACGAGAAAAAAAACTAGTCTAGTAGTCCAAGTGAGGAGATGTCTATTTTGAAAATATCCGAATCTCCTTTTGAATTATCGTAGAAAGCACCGATGTAGGCTGTTTTTCCATCTTGACTTACGCTGATAGTTCGTTCCTCTTTAACCGTGTTAATAGGATAGCCAAGATTTATGGGTTCGCCCCATGTTCCATCGTCCTGCAACTTGCAAACGAAAATATCATGACCGCCGATAGAGGAATGCCCCTCTGATGAAAAAAAGATGAGTTTTCCCGTTGGGTGAATCGATACAAATTTTTCGTCAAATTCCGTATTGAAATCCATGTTTTCGGGCTCGGTCCATTCGTCTCCAATTTTTTCCGATTTGTAAATATCAGCCATTCCCTTTCCTTTTGGTCGGTCACTTACAAAATACATGGTCGTTCCGTCTGGGGTTAAAGAAGCCGAGCTTTCGAAATAGGTTGAGTTAATTTTCTTGTCGTCAGAAACTGGTTTAGGAGTTCCCCATTTTCCCGATCTACTTTTTTTGGAAACATAAATATCGCCACTTAATGTCGCTCCTTCAATATTCCTGTAAATGTAGATGTAATTACCGTCTGCAGAGAATCCCAAGCATGCGTCATGAAATTCAGTGTTCAATTTGCCGGGTACACTTTCCGATTTTCCCCAGTCGTTTTCTTCTTCATCCCAATGAGCAATATAGATGTCTTCGTAGTATCGGTTATCGTAGTTAATATCAACTCCACCACCTTTTGTGTCTGGTCTGCGCGCCGTGAAGATCATTGTTTTTTGATCTTGGCTAATGAATGCACTGTATTCCGGATTTGCCGAGTTTATGTTGTGGCTTAAGCTGGTGATGGTAACGTCTTTTGGATTTTCCATCGCTTTTTTAGCACGCTCGCATTGCACGATGTACAGCTCAACATCAGATTCTTTAAGCGTACTCGCCTTTTTTTCAAGTACTTTAAATTGTTTAAATGCTTCTAACGCCTCTTCAATTTTACCATTTCGGTGCATTGCTTGCCCACGCAGTAAATAGTACTCTTTCTTGTATTTATCTCGTAAGTTGGCAGTGTTAACCTTTTCAATGTAACGCAATGCCAGATCAAATTTCTGCACAGAATAATACGTTTCAGCCACTCGGAAATTGGCCAATGCATTGCTGGGCTCCATTCTTAAAATTTCCCTAAAATCCTGAAGAGCACCCCGATAGTTTCTGCCAATCAATTTGGCGTATCCGTCAGAAAGCAAATACTGAACTTTTCCTTTTTCTATAATATTCAGCGAAGTGTCTGCTTGAGCCATCAATTGACTTCCAGCGAAAGCTGGCAATATAAGCAGAAGGAAACCATAAACTTTAATCATAATATAAGTGACTTTAAAGCGGCTGTGCAAATATAATTTTTTTGGATTTGTCTTATTTTACGGCTGCTGTACCTAATTTCTCTTTGACATATTTCGATTTATTGAGATCGATTAACTCATGCATTGCCAAAGTTGCCGCCACAATAGAAAAAATTGGAATACAAGAGGCAATTATAGATCCTGGCCAAAACAACCAGCGATGATCTGCCACGCCAATAATTAAATAATGATAAAAAACCATAAATATGGAACCCAAGGCTAAGGCGAGTCCTTTATGTTTTCGTACAAAAAGAACGCTTTCTTTTAAGTTCCAGCGGATACGTTCGTTGATATAATCCATAAAACCAAATCCGTAATAATAGAAGCCAATAACTATGCCAATAGTGTTGGCGATCAATTTGGTAAGTTCCCATTCGAACCCTAGAATCATTCCAATAACTGCCACAATCAGCCATACGCTGTAAGCATAAATGTTTTCCCAAATAAGATTACGAACAGAAACATACGCTCCCCGTTTGATGTCTTTTAGCAGTTGCGGAAAGTTAAATGCGTACACGTTACCAGTAATGATTTTTTCCACTCGTTCCGATACAATCGATAGGATAGGAGATAGCACTATCATCATTATATATCTGGTAAGTGACAGGGCTAAAAAACCTAGAGCATGGAAAAATCCGAGTTTGGCCAAAACCCAAACCTTATGCAGAAAACTTCCTTCTACAGGTTGTTTACTAAGTTGGTTGGCAATAGAAGCCATTTCTAATCCAAAGTGAAAAATGACTGCGAAAAACAAAATAGGAAACAAAAAGTAGGCGTAGAATTTATGTTTCACCACAAAGGCTACTGAATTTCCATAAGACCGAAGACCTAAAAAGAAGTCATTGATTGGTGCCATTAGATGCTCTGTAAGTTTATCGGTAAAGTTAAGAATTCGCGGTTAGAGAATAGGGTTAATAACTACCTTTGCCGATTCAAGAATAAATGAAGAAACATGGAGTTAAGTGCATTGAACGCAGTTTCGCCAATTGATGGGAGGTATAGATCTAAAACTTCGCGGCTGAGCAAGTATTTTTCCGAAGCGGCATTGATCAGGTATCGGGTCTTGGTTGAGGTGGAGTATTTTATTGCCTTGTGTGAAATTCCGCTTCCTCAGTTGGGTGATGTGGATGATGTGGGCCAACAGGATAACCAAATTTTTAGCGCACTTCGTGAAATCTATACTTCATTTTCAGAAGAAGATGCTCAGGCTATCAAGGATATTGAGAAGGTTACCAACCATGATGTAAAGGCGGTGGAGTACTTTGTAAAAGAAAAGTTCGACGCACTTGGTTTAGGTAAGTTTAAGGAGTTTATCCATTTCGGATTGACTTCGCAAGACATTAATAATACTGCTGTTCCTAAATCTATTCAGGATGCTTTGGCGGAAGAAATGCTCCCTCAGTTGGGTGCGGTGCTTGAACAATTAAAAGGATTGTGCTCGGAGTGGAAGGATGTAGCTATGTTAGCACGAACGCATGGTCAGCCTGCATCGCCTACAAGACTGGGTAAGGAGATGTACGTTTTTGTTGAACGTATTGAAAAGCAATTGGAGCAATTGAAAGCTGTTCCTTTTTCAGCTAAATTTGGAGGAGCAACAGGAAATTTCAATGCCCATCATATTGCATATTCAAATATTAATTGGGTGGATTTTGCGAATTCTTTTGTTCAAGATAAGTTAGGACTAGACAGATCTCAAACTACAACTCAGATTGAGCATTACGATAATTTGGCTGCGCTTTTCGACGCAATGAAAAGAATAAATACCATCCTTATCGATTTGTCGAGAGACATTTGGAGCTATGTGGCAATGGATTATTTCAAGCAGAAGATTAAAAAGGGGGAAATTGGTTCTTCGGCGATGCCGCACAAAGTGAACCCTATTGATTTCGAAAATGCAGAAGGAAACTTGGGTATTGCTAATGCGATTTTAGAGCATCTGTCGGCAAAACTTCCTATTTCTCGGTTGCAGCGCGACTTGACCGATTCTACTGTGCTTAGGAATGTCGGTGTGCCGATTGGTCACATGGCTATTGCCTTAGCTTCTATCCAAAAAGGATTAGGTAAGTTGTTGTTAAATGAAGCTGCTCTTGCGACGGATTTAGAGGCTAATTGGGCGGTTGTTGCGGAGGCGATTCAAACAGTTTTGCGTCGTGAAAATTATCCGAATCCGTATGAAGCGTTGAAAGCGCTCACAAGAACCAACGAGGGAATTACAGCAGAAACGATTGCTTCATTCATAGAAACTTTAGATGTCAATTCTGATATTAAAGCGGAGCTAAAGGCAATCACACCTGATAACTACACCGGGGTCGAGTTGGTTGGGTGATTGGATTTTATTTGTCATCGAATGAATTGAAATAAGCGTCAATGACGTTGGTTTTCGACCTTGGGTGGGTCTGATTGACCGAATGTTCAGATGCATTTTGCAATAATTTAGGTCAGTTTTCGACTTTCCAATTTCCAATTCGTCGAAAAGCTAGTCTCTTTTTCTGGTCTCATATGCCTGTTAGCCTTGCAAGAATGCCATTTTTTTATTTCGAAAATTGAGGAATGTGCGCAATAAAACTATTTGCGTGCTAAGTCGCTCAATTTGGAAAGGGTAAAAATTCCGTTAATTACTGATAACTATGTACTTATGGTAATTACGTGGATTTTTGTTTATCCAAATCAGTCAAAATAATGCTTATTCTAATTTGTGTTTAGGCGAAAATTGACGATACCTGTCCAGAAGAGTGTGTCTGAAAAGGAAAGGAGTTTCCCACAATTTAACAAGTTTGTAATTGCAATAAAACAGACTAAAGAAATCATTGGAAACTATGTTAACAAAGAAACAGACAGAACTGGTACTACACAAATTTTTACAGGAAGACGGCTTGAATTCAGCCTTCGGCTGACCAAAGTTACTATATGCTACGCACTTTCGTCACTTTGGAAATTCAATCCAATGTCCCGCTAAACCAAATTGCTTTTTACCAATAATAAACTTACAACCTCTGGCTGGCATCGAGCAAAACTCAATCCAACAAATGCTAAACGCAATTTGACCACGTTCTAATTGTATTTTAAATTAATATGTGTAAACTCCTTAAATTTAAAATCCAGAACGTAACTTCGTTTAGCGGGACATTGTAAGTAATTAGAAAATAATCATTGCAGAAGTTAATCAACAAAATAAAAAATTCGATTTCCCTCTCTTCAGAAGTTGAGAAATATATCTATTCTATTGCCAAAGAAAAATTGGTCTCGAAGGGAGAAATTTTAATCCGAGAAGGTCAAACTGTAAACAAGACCTTCTATGTTGTACATGGCAGCCTTCGCTCGTTTTGTATTGATAAGGAAAGCAAGGAACATACTCTACAATTTGCAATTAAAGATTGGTGGATTAGCGATTTTATGGCAATATACAATAATGAGCCTGCTTCTCTTACAGTGGAATGTATCACTGATGCAACCGTAATTGAATTTAATGCTCAAAAATTAAATGAGATCTACCTTCAATTTCCAGAATTTGAACCTTTTCAAAGAAAAAACTTAGAACGGCATTTAGTTAGTTTGCATAAAAGAATCCTAAACCAATTGCAATTAAGTGCTCTGGAGAGATACAATTTGTTCCTTGAACAATACCCTAATATTGAACAACACGTTGCCAATTACCACATAGCATCTTATTTAGGTATAACTCAACAAAGTCTGAGTCGAGTGCGAGCAGAAATAGCAAAAAAATAGATTTATTATCATAGGGTAATTTTTATCCAATAACACTCTTCTACTTTTGATATTGAAATCAAAAAATACAAAAGTTATGCTTAAAAAAATATTGGGTTTTGCTCCAAAATTGGAATCAGACGGATCATACAGCCCATCCAAAATGGCTTTAAAGATGGGAGTATCTGACAAAACAGATTTTAGAAATATCACTTATCAAAAATACCAAGGTAAAAAATCAAAAATTCTGGTCATTTTCACAGAAGAAAAGAATTTAAAAATGAAAAACGGTAAATTTTTCTCCACAGGAAATCACCCAGTAGAAGCTTTGTTACCTATGCTTCATTTGAAAAATGCAGGATTTGAATTTGAAATTGCCACTCCAACAGGAAAACCTGTAGTTTTTGAAATGTGGGCTTTCCCTGAAAAAGATGAACATGTAAATGCCATCTACAATGAAAACAAAGCAAGCTTTGAAAAGCCGCTTAAGCTTTCTGAATTCATTAAGTCTTCATTTGATCATTCAGAATCGTATGCTGCTGTTTTTGTTCCAGGTGGACATGGCGCAATGATTGGTATCCCTGAAGATAAAAATGTGGCGACAATTCTAAGGTGGGCAAATGAAAAAGATTTATTTACAATTAGCCTATGCCATGGACCCGGAGCATTCTTATCAACCACTTTGAATAATCAAGAGTTCTTATACAAAGGATATAATATGGCCGTATTTCCAGATTCAGTTGACAATAAAACACCAATCTTCGGATATCTTCCTGGAAAAATGCCATATGGCCTAAGTGAAAAATTAAAAAATCTCGGTGTCAATTTGATAAACACTAAAATGGATAAAACCGTTTGTGTTGATAGAAGATTAATTACTGGATCCAGTCCACTAGCATCAAATGAATTAGGGAAACTTGCAGCGAATACTTTATTGAAAGAATTAAACTAAAAAATGGAATTACTAGATAAACTCAACTGGCGTTATGCCACAAAGGCTATGAATGGTCAAAAAATACCTCAAGAAAAAATTGATAATATCATAGAAGCGATATCACTTGCACCAACTTCAAGTGGTTTACAACCTTTTGAAGTATTTGTTATTACTAATCAAGAGGTAAAAGATAAAATTAAGCCAATCGCATGGAATCAGTCTGTGGTCTCAGATTGTTCTCACTTATTAGTCTTTGCGGCTTGGGACACATATACTGAAGAGAGAATTAACAAGATGTTTGACTTAGTTAATGAAGTTAGAGGGTTTAAAAATGAAGGATGGGAAAATTACAGGCAGATGCTTTTGAAAGGATATCCTTCAAGAGATCCGGAAATAAATTTCAATCATGCAGCAAAACAAGCTTATATCGCTTTTTCACAAGCTATTACAGCTGCAGCATTTGAACAAGTTGATGCTACACCAATGGAAGGTTTTGATGCTAACGCATTGGATGAAATCTTAAACCTAAAGGAAAAAGGATTAAGAAGCTGTGTTTTGCTTCCCTTGGGATACAGGGATACAGAAAATGATTGGTTAGTCAACCTTAAAAAAATTAGGAAAAGTAGAGAAGATTTAATTACTGAAGTAGAATAAAAACTACTTACAACAAGGTATAAAAGCAATAGCGGTTTGGGAGTAATCTCAAACCGTTTTTTCTTGTAATTCACTATTTTTGTAACTAAAAGTAAGTGCACATAAATCCGCAACTGCTTTTATACAAACCGTTAGACTAAAAAAGAGAAAGCTGATTTGTTTTATAGTTAGTGACCAAAATCTCCACTCTACGGTTATTGATGTTTCTCCGTTCGCCTATCTCAATGACGTTTAGTTGTCGCTCTTTTGCCTGCTCTAAGATGAAAGGCTAATCGAACGAATTTTTATTCAGTTCCGCAAGCTGATAGATAAGGGGTGAACCGCAAGTTTATTTTAAATTTACCGCATGTCAGATGTTGAAGACATGAGCGGATTTTCCAAAAGGAGTAAACTAGATCCAGAGGACTTCTATTATAACGACGATGGATACATCGTTTTTACCGAAAAGTACCACTTAAAAAGAGGTCATTGTTGCAAAAGTGGTTGCAAGCACTGTCCCTACGGATTCGATCCTAAGACAGGAACAGTTAATTGATAGTTAACACTCCTCGATTGCCCTCATCCAATCTTGGCTTCGACACTTCGAACGACCTCAGCGCGCCGGAGGCCTCAGCCTGCGATTAACTTTTTATTGACAATTTTCGTTATCCCTGCGAAAAAGAAATTAGCAGAAAAAGTAAAAATGGGGTTTCAGATCCCTATTTACGCTGCTGCTGCATTTTCTTCATTTGCTGCTTTTGCATTTCTTCCAATCTTGCAGCGAACCCGCTTTTCTTCTTTTTCTTTGGATTCTTCATGTTGGCGTGGAGTTGTGCCTTCAGCTTATCTTCGTCAATTATGAATTTCTTGATTCCCCACATCATTCCAATATTCATCACGTTTCCGCAGAGATAGTAGAACGTAAGCCCTGAAGCGAAACTGTTTAAAAAGAACAACATCATGATTGGAAAAAAGTACATGATAACCTTCATGTTAGGCATTCCTGGTTGCTGCTGAGCTTGCATTTGACTACTCGTCATCATGGTGTAGGCAAGGGTGGAGCCACACATCAAAATTGTAAATAAACTCATGTGCTGTCCATAAAATGAACTCAACAATGGAATCTCTGCCGACCAGCTTAAGATCTCGTCGTAAGCAGATAAATCTTCTGCCCACAAGAAAGACTTTTGCCGCATATCTATTGAAGCGGGAAAAAATTTGAACGCCGCAAATACAATTGGCATTTGCACTAGCATTGGTAAACACCCAGCCATCGGACTTGCCCCAGCTTTAGAATAAAGGGCCATAGTTTCTTGCTGCTTTTTAAGGTTGTTCCCATCCTTGTACTTCGCTGCAATTTTATCCACTTCTGGTTTAAGAACGCGCATCTTCGCACTGCTCAGATAGTTTTTGTACATCAGTGGGGAAATGATAATCTTGATCACAAGGGTGAGTAGTAAAATCAATAACCCATAGCTCATTCCAGTTGAATTCAGGACATTGAAAATTGGGATGATCAAAATTTGATTTACCCATCGAAAAATTCCCCATCCAAGATTCAAGATACCGTCCATTTCATTTTCGTACGAAGCCATCAACTCATAGTCGTTTGGTCCGAAGAAAAATTTGATTGGAATCGTCGTTCTGGAGGTTAGTGCAGTCGAAATGTCAAGTTTTGCTTCGTAATTGTCCGTGTATTTAGAACTGGTTAAAGGTTCCGTTTTAATTTTTGACCCTTTCTGAAATCCTTCTTCGTACAGAATAATTGAAGAAAAATAGTTATGCTTGAAAGCTACCCATTCGGTTTTATTCTCGATATTTAGTTCATCCTCTGAGGCTTCGCTTAAGTAATCCCAACTATCTCCCTTCTCTTTGTAAAAGACACCGCAAATCATTCTTTGTTGCTTCATGTCTTTTTCGGTCGAGAGCCCCTTCATTTGCCAGTCTAATGTCAAGCTTCGAGAATCTATGACTTGCTCCAATCCAACAAAATCAAGGTTGTACTCAACATCGTAGCTGCCTTGGTGAAGCGTGTAAACGAAGTCGATATATTTTTCTGGATCATTGGTTGCAAGGCGGAAGGTTGCTGTTGCTGGATTATTTTCAGAAACAGATGTGTTTGTTCGCTCAGCGATCAACTCAAAAAATAACTCTTCGGTATTTAGAAGTCCAGCACCTCTCAAATATGCTTTCAGGGCTTGGGTCGAAGAGTCTTCATCAAATAATTGAATTGGAACAAAAGCTTCTGATGAATCAGTAAAATCCGAATAAGCTTGAAATTCTTTCAACTTCACGTTGGCGATTCGAGCTCCTTTACTGTTTATTGAAATTGCCAGCTTATTATTTTCAAGCAGGTGATAAGAAGCTTCTCCAAATTCTGCTTCACCGAAAATTCCTAGTTGAGGGTTTAGTTGTTTCGTTGGAGATGTAACCGTGTCGGTCGGATTAGAGAAACCAACAACATTACCGTCCTTATCGTACAGGGTGTCAATTTTAGATTGTGATTGAGCTGTTGCAAGTTCATTTTCAACGTTGTTCGAATCGAGATCAACGCTTTGTTCCGATTTGCTTGCACTTTGTTCCGTTCTACTCTTTGTAGATTCAGGGGTTTCGGGATTAAGTAGGGAAAATCCTATTAAAATTGCTGCGATCAGCGCGAACCCAATTACTGAATTTCTGTCCATTCCTTTTGCTCAATTGGACGGCAAAGGTAACCTTTAGTTTTTAACCTTGTGCGATTGGGTCATGAATAGTCGCTGGGCAAAGTGAAAATAAATCGGTCTATGACCGTTGTACCCTGAGGTACTCGAAGGGTGGGTGATTGGGTGAATTGTGATTAAGGGTTTGCATGCATTCAAGGGATGCATTGGTCTTTTTATAAAACTACTTCGCGGGAGAAAGTGAGGACACGTTATTCCAATTCAATAGTTTCACGTCCTTTCCATCAAACTCAACGTAGTGCATTTGACTAAACCATTCACCAAGGTTGATGTATCGGCTTTTCGGCCCCACCTCTATATCAATCACTAGATGGCGATGTCCAAATATGAACACATCGAAATGCCTTTCCTGCAAAACTTCCTTACAATAGATTGCCAGCCATTCTTTGGCTTCGCCCATAAAAGGTTCTGGAACATCTTTGTCGACTGCATTTTTTCTGCGGTCGGCCTTACTTTTTTTAGACCACGCGTTGGCAATGGCAATTCCCAAATTTGGATGAAGTCGTTCGAATGCCCATTGGCAAAGCTTATTGGCAAACACTTTTTTGATGAACTTATAAAAGCGATCTCCAGGGCCGAGGCCGTCACCATGGCCAATCAAAAATTTGACGCCCTTCCATTCGCGTTCAATATTGCCGTCGTGAATAGTAGCCCCAAGTTCCGTTGGCAAATAGTCAAACATCCACATGTCGTGGTTTCCTTTAAAAAGATGGAGTTTTATCCCCTGATCACTCAATTCCGCTAGCTTGCCTAACAGTCGAATGTGGCCTTTTGGTACGGTGTGTTTGTACTCAAACCAGAAGTCAAAAATATCTCCCACCAAATATACTTCTTCAGCATCGGCGCGAATAAATTCCAACCAATCCACAAGTTCTTTTTCCCTTTTCCTACTTTCTTCGTAGGTCGGAACGCCCAAATGAAAGTCTGAAGCGAAATATATTTTCTTTCCATGTTTCACGCGAGCAAAAATAAGTTTTTAGAGAATCGAGAGGTATTTTGTTCCACAATGATGCGATGAGTAGAGCAATTTATGTCCAATCCAGCAAATTGTTTTTCGTAATACCAATTGTGCCTTTGGTAGAACGAGCGACTAAAACGCTAAATTTGGACCGTATTCGTGGATTAATACTATGTCGACTTTTCAGTTGGATGATTGTAAATTATTCATTTTGAGCGAACAAATTGAGCTCGAGGTTTCTAAAGTAGCTGCCCAAATAAACAGAGATTATAAGGGGAAGTCGCCACTGCTTATTGGTGTTCTTAATGGAGTATTCTTTGCAGCGGATTTGATGAAGCGATTGGACTTGGATTGTGAACTCACGATTAACAATCTGTTCGGTATGCTTAAAAAAGCTAACTCTATCGAGGTTGCTACCTTACTTTATAAACCGGATAAGTATAAATTTGATTTACCAATAAAACATGTTGGTTTTGAGGCAGGTAATAAGTTTGTTGTTGGTTATGGATTAGACTATAATGGTCGAGGGCGAAATTATAAAGATATATACGTATTAACAGACTAAGATTATGTTGAATATTGTACTATTTGGTCCTCCGGGAGCAGGAAAAGGAACACAATCAGAGAGACTAAAAGAAAAGTATGGACTTGTCCACATATCTACTGGCGACGTGTTTCGAGGATTGGATCCAAATTCGGAATTGGCCAAATTGGCAAAGTCTTATTCAGATAAAGGTGAGTTGGTGCCAGATGAAATTACTATCAAAATTTTGGAGTCGGAGGTTCAAAAATTTCCGGAAGCCAAGGGTGTAATTTACGATGGATTTCCGAGGACGGAAGCTCAGGCCGAAGCGTTGGATGTTTTCTTGACAGGGAAAAATACTTCAGTTACTATGATGTTGTCTTTGGTAGTACCTGAACAAGAATTGAAAACAAGATTGATTGAAAGGGCAAAAACTTCGAGACGTCAAGACGATGCAGATCCGGAAATTGTTCAGAATCGAATCAATACTTACAATAAGCAGACGGCTCCTGTTGCTGGATTTTACGAGAAGCAAAACAAGTTGTTGGAAATAAATGGTGTTGGAAGCATTGATGAAATTACGCAAAGGTTGTACGATGCTATCGAGAATAGTCTAGCGACAAATTAATAACAGAAAATGGCGGGGTCGAATTTTGTTGATTACGTAAAGATTTGCTGCCGCTCTGGAAAAGGGGGCGGAGGTTCTGCCCATTTGTACCGCGACAGATTAACTGCAAAAGGAGGTCCTGATGGTGGAGATGGCGGAAGAGGTGGTCATATAATAGTTAGGGGGAATGAGCAGCTTTGGACGTTGCTGCACCTCAAGTACCGAAAGCATGTAATTGCTGAACCTGGGCTGCATGGTGGTCCAAGTAGAAGTAGTGGGAAATCAGGGGAAGATCAGATTTTAGAAGTTCCGTTAGGTACGGTTGCTAAAGATGCCGA
Source organism: Flavobacteriales bacterium (assembly GCA_020631555.1). GTDB lineage: Bacteria > Bacteroidota > Bacteroidia > Flavobacteriales_D > Parvicellaceae > JAHDGY01. The sequence continues at coordinate 39,290 of JAHDGY010000007.1, forward strand.
ATCGGGGGAAACATTGTTTGAAATCACGGAGCATGGTCAAACAAAGGTTTTGCTGGAAGGTGGCAGAGGAGGACTAGGGAATTTTCATTTCAAAAGCGCTACGAATCAGACTCCACGATACGCACAACCGGGGGAAGAAGGTAAAGAAGAATGGAAGGTTTTGGAGTTAAAAGTCCTGGCCGATGTTGGATTAGTAGGTTTTCCAAATGCAGGAAAGTCGACATTATTGTCGGTTGTGAGTGCTGCCAAACCTGAAATTGCAAATTACCCTTTCACTACTCTTGTTCCAAATTTGGGAATTGTAAAATATCGGGATTATCGATCGTTTGTAATGGCTGATATCCCGGGAATTATTGAGGGAGCGCACCACGGAAAAGGGTTGGGGCATCGTTTTTTGCGGCACATTGAGCGAAATGCTTTACTGTTATTTATGGTGCCTGCCGATAGTGATGATATTGCCAAGGAATACGAAATTCTGCTGAACGAATTAAAACAATATAATCCTGAGTTGTTGGATAAAGAAAGAATTTTGGCAATTACCAAATCGGATATGCTGGATGAAGAGTTGAAGGCTGAGTTAGCTGAAACACTTCCAGATTCGATAGCGTGTCAATTTATTTCTTCGATAACACAAACAGGACTCACCGAATTGAAGGATTTGTTGTGGAGTCGTATGGCTGATTCCAAATGATCGAATACCTCGAATCGCTTGATCGGCAATTGTTTCTTTTTCTGAATGGACTAAACGCTCCGGCGCTCGATTCGTTTATGTGGATGGTGAGTCGGAAATGGTTTATGGTGCCGCTCGTCCTTTTTCTTTCATATAAATTACATGGAACGCGAGGCTGGAGAGGTGTATTTACACTATTGCTATTTGGGGTAGGAACTGTTCTTCTCTCTGATTTAATAGCAACCCGATGTTTTAAAAGAGTTTTTCTTCGATATCGCCCGTCGCATAATTTAGAACTAGAAGGACTGGTTCATTTGTTAACGAATTCTTCCGGGGAAATATATAGGGGCGGGAAATACGGTTTCCTTTCTTCTCATGCCGCAACATCGTTTGGTTTAGGAATGTTTTATTTTTTGAGTTTCAAAAAGCGAAGCCTAGTCTTGGCCTCATTAATTTTTGGATATGCTTTTTTAATAGGATACAGCCGAATTTATTTGGGTGTACATTATCCTTCAGACATCATTTGCGGAGCCCTTTTGGGGCTGTTGATAGGTGCTTTTGGCTGGTGGTTGCTAAGAAAGCTAAAGCTTGATTAACAAGCTGTGGTTGAAATTCCGGTCACTTTGCCCAACAAAGTTGCTGAAGAACAATCCTCTACCTTAACTTTAACGTATTGGCCAATTTGATAATCTTCCTTCGGGAACACGACCATTACATTTTGGTCATTGCGCCCGCACAAGAATTCATCTGATTTTTTAGATAATTTCTCTATGAGCACCACCGTGCTTTTTCCAACCATGTCACGATTGAAGTCATGTGAGTGTTTTTGTTGCAGGTCGATGACGTCTTGCAATCTGCGTTTTTTTGTTTCCAAAGGAATGTCATCTTCAAACTTTCTTTCAGCTAAAGTTTTAGGTCTTTCTGAATAGAAAAACATGTATGCGAAATGATACCGAATCTCTTCCATCAAGGAAAGCGTTTCTTCATGTTGTTCTTCTGTTTCTGAACAAAATCCAGTAATTACGTCTGTAGAAATTGCGCAATTTGGCATGATTCGCCGTATTGCTTTTATCCGATCGAAATACCATTCACGAGAGTAACCACGATTCATTCTCGTCAAGACCTCTGTACTTCCAGACTGCACCGGTAGATGAATGTACTTGCAAATGTTGTTGTACTTAGCCATGGTGTGTAAAACTTCATCGGTCATGTCTTTAGGGTGTGAAGTGGAAAACCGGATCCGCATATCAGGAGCAACTTCTGCCACCATTGCCATCAACTGAGCAAAATTAGTAGTTGGAATACTTGGGTCAACAACATCTCCCTTATTGGTAATGTTCCATCTATAACTGTCTACATTTTGCCCAAGTAGAGTGACCTCTTTATAGCCTTTTGCGCACAAATCTTTAGCTTCTGCCACTATTGATAATGGGTTACGGCTTCTTTCTCGGCCTCGGGTAAAGGGAACAACACAAAATGAACACATGTTGTCGCATCCTCGGGTAATTGAAATAAAACCTGAAACACCATTTTTATCAAGTCTTACTGGGCTAACATCGGCGTAGGTTTCGTCTCTAGACAAAAGTACGTTAACCGCTTTTTGGCCTCCTTCTGCTTCGGTCAACAAATTTGGAAGGTCCCTGTAGGCATCTGGTCCTACGACCAAGTCTACCAATTTTTCTTCTTCCAAAAGTGTTTTCTTCATGCGCTCGGCCATGCATCCCAAAACCCCAATAATTAGGTCCCTGTTTTTTAACTTGTTTTTTCGAAATCCTTTGATTCGATTTCGTACGGTTAATTCAGCTTTTTCTCGAATTGAGCACGTGTTAAGGAAAATAACGTCGGCGTCGGTTACTGATTTCGTGGTTGTAAAGCCTTCTTTTGCAAGTATTGAAGCAACAATTTCACTGTCGGCGAAATTCATTTGGCATCCATAACTTTCAATATATAGTTTACGTGATGGTTTGACTTTTCCTTCTGATTGTGCGATCGTTTCGGTTGCGTCATCAATAATCTTGTCTTCAGTCATTTTGCCGCCAAGTTTTCGTTATTCGGGGCCGCAAATTTAGGGATTTTAAATTGGTTCAAGATAAAATCGTTACGACGCTTTAACGGTTGAATCATGCTTTGGAATTGGGATATGCTGAAGGCAATGTTTGGAAATTGTGAAGGAATTTAATTTAATTTGCAGTCTTATACATTCGTTCATTTAGGTTTAAGGAAACAGTTTTATGGCAAGTAATTTAGTTATTGTAGAGTCACCAGCGAAAGCAAAAACAATAGAAAATTATCTAGGTAAAGGCTTTGTTGTGAAGTCCAGCTTTGGTCATGTTCGAGATTTACCTAAGAAGGGTTTGGCAATTGATGTTGAGGGTAATTTTGAACCGACTTACGAGGTCACGACGGACAAGAAAAAGGTTGTCCAGGATTTGAAATCAATTGCAAAAAAGGCATCGACGATATGGCTCGCGACTGATGAGGACCGGGAGGGAGAGGCTATTTCTTGGCACTTGGTAGAAGCGCTTAAATTGAAACCTGATACGGTTAAGCGAATTACTTTTAATGAGATAACGAAGACTGCCGTTACTAAGGCAATAGAAACACCAAGGTCTATTAATATAGACTTAGTAAACGCGCAACAGGCCAGAAGGGTGCTTGATAGATTGGTTGGGTTTGAACTTTCTCCTGTGCTCTGGAGGAAGGTGAAGCCATCTTTATCTGCTGGTAGAGTTCAGTCGGTTACTGTTCGTTTAATTGTTGAACGAGAACGAGAGATCAAAGCATTTACGCCAACATCGTCGTTTAAGGTGGTTGCTATATTTGAAACGAATGGGAAGCAGTTTAAGGCAGAGTTAACCCAGAAGCTTAAATCTGAAGAAGAGGCACAAGCATTTCTTGGTAAATGTATTGGCGTCGATTTTCGTGTGGATGATCTGCAAAAGAAGCCTGCTAAGAAAACACCTGCGGCGCCGTTTACAACTTCTACATTGCAACAGGAAGCAAGTAGAAAGTTAGGGTTCTCCGTTGCCAGGACCATGTCGGTAGCGCAAAAGCTTTATGAAGCTGGTAAGATTACCTACATGAGAACGGATTCAGTGAATTTGTCTGATTTTGCCCTAGAGAACGCTAAGGATGAAATCGTTTCTTCCTACGGTAAGGAGTTTTCCAAGTTGAGAAAGTATAAGACAAAAGACAAAGGAGCGCAAGAGGCTCACGAGGCAATCCGTCCTACGGATTTTTCGGTTCATTCTGCTGGTGCGGAAGGGGCTGAGGAGAGATTATACGAGCTCATTTGGAAGCGATCAATCGCATCTCAGATGTCGGATGCTGAATTGGAGAGAACCACAGTAAAGATCAAGGATAGCAATAATGCTGTTGAACTTCAGGCGGTGGGCGAAATTCTAAAGTTTGAAGGATTCTTGAAGGTTTATTTAGAAGGTAATGATGATGAGGATGACGAGGAAAGTAAAGGAATGCTTCCAGCTTTGGAGGTTGGTCAAGCCTTAAATCTTGAAAAGATGCGCGCAACGGAGAGATTTACTAGGCCACCCGCAAGATACACTGAAGCTTCTTTAGTTAAAAAATTGGAGGAATTGGGTATTGGAAGACCTTCTACTTACGCCCCAACAATTTCCACAATACAAAAGAGGGGATATGTTGAGCGGGGAGACAAGGAAGGTGTTGAGCGGAAATTTGTTGAGCTAGTAATTGTAGAAGGAGATATAAAGAAAGAGGAGCGAGTGGAAACGGCTGGTGCCGATCGGAAAAAGATGATGCCGACGGATATCGGTACGGTGGTGAACGATTTTCTAACGCAGAATTTTGAGCGAATATTAGACTATAATTTTACTGCTTCAGTAGAGAAAGAGTTTGATGACATTGCCAATGGAGCAATGGAGTGGACTAAAATGATTGCTAAGTTTTACCAGCCATTTCATACTAGCGTTCAGGATACTTTGGAAAACTCTGAGCGTGCAACTGGGGAAAGGTTGCTTGGAGAAGACCCGGAATCGGGTAAACCGGTATACGCTAGGATTGGAAGGTTTGGACCCATGATTCAAATCGGAGACCAAGAGGATGAGGAGAAGCCAAAGTTTGCCTCGATTTTGAAGAATCAAAGCATTGAGTCAATCACTTTTGAGGAGGCAATGGATTTATTCAAGTTGCCTCGACAACTTGGCGAATTTGAGGATAAGGTTGTAACTGCTGCTATTGGTAGGTTTGGTCCATATGTTAGGCACAACAATAAGTTTGTCTCAATAAAAAAGGATCAGGGTGATGATCCAATGACGATTACTTTGGAAAGAGCTGTGCAGTTGATCGAAGAAAGGAGAATCGCAGATAAGAATAAAACCATCAAAACATTCGATGAAGATGATTCTGTTCAGGTCTTAAATGGTCGTTATGGGCCTTATATAAAAATGGGGAGAAAGAATGTTCGAATTCCAAAAGATACTGATCCAACAACTTTGACATTGGAGATGTGCAAGGAACTTGCGGAAGCTCAACCTGCGAAAACTAAAAAGAGGAAAAAGAATTAATTACCAGGTTCCTGTGTAAAACTATTGAGGGTTTCAAATTCTGGCTCGAGGAAGAACGCTACCTTGCTCTTTCTATTTGATCTTTAGCTTAAAATGGAAAAGTTGTCGATTTATTTTGAGCCCTTAAATATTGAGCAAGGGCTTATTGATGAGTCACCGGATGCTAAGCCGTTGAAATCGCATACTGTATTCAACACAGGAGTTTTTCCTGATTTAAGGGATGCCGAGATTGTGGTTTTTGGAGTCGAAGAGGGACGAGGGAACCCAGAACATTCTCTAGAGTATGGTGTAAACAAAATTAGGGATCAGTTCTATCGCCTATTTCCAAAAGAATGGCCTGATTTAAGGCTTGTGGATCTGGGTAATATAAAGCCTGGCTTAGAGAAGAATGATACTTATCATGCGGTGACCGAAGTTGTATCCGAATTAGTGAAGATCGGTAAGTTGCCCATAATTTTAGGCGGTGAACAGGATATTGCTTACGCTAGTTATTTGGCCTATGAAAAGCTCGAACAAACAGTAAATTTAGTTTCGATAGATGCTAAACTTGATATTGGAGATTCGGAGGGAGATATCAACTGTTTCAATTATATAAGCAAGATATTAATGCATCAACCTAACTATCTGTTTAATTACAGTAATTTGGGGCATCAAACTTATTTAACTAATCCGAAGTATATTGAATTGATGCGTGAACTTTTTTTCGATTGCTTACGGGTTGGTGAGATTCAAGCAGATATTTCTTTGGCGGAGCCTGTATTGCGTAATGCAGATTTATTGAGCGTTGATCTAGGTGTGTTGCGGTCGTCTGAATTTAGTTCAAGTTTTGATGTTGGACCGAACGGCTTGTATGGTCCTGAGCTATGTCAGTTGATGTTTTATGCTGGAATGAGTGACAAGTTAACGTCTATTGGAATTTTCGGTTACATCAGTTCTTATGATCAGAGAAATATTGATGCAAAGTTGATTGCCCAGGCGTTATGGTGCTTCTTGGATGGTTACTATAATAGGCGAGAGGATTATCCTGTTGGAGATAAAAAGGATTACACGCGCTTTCAGGTGGTATTAACTGATATTGATCATGAAGTTGCATTTTACAAAAGTCCGCGTTCAGGCCGTTGGTGGCTCGAAGTGCCATATCCGGCAAATAAGCGTGTTATGTTTGAGCGGCATCATTTGGTTCCTTGCTCTTATGATGTTTATGAGCAAGCAACCCGAAATGAGGTTCCAGATTTGTGGTGGCGAACGTATCAAAAATTATCGTGATCGAATGCAAGTAGTATTTATGGATTAACGGTTTGTATAAAAATTAACGTTATGACACTTTTACGTTTCGTTGAGTAATTCAGTTGCTAGACGTAAGGTCAGGTGGCTTTTTTCTTTATGACTTGATACATTACAAGGCAACTTTCGTCCGTTTTGTTCGTCTATTTTGGATTTCGAAAACCGTTCAAAGTTTTGAATGTTGGGTTTTTTGCCTATTTTAGTGGCTTTGTAACTTTTCGCAAGATGAGCGAATTGTACTAAAATAACAGAAAAGACGAATGAGGAAACTTGTAATTGCGATAGGCGTTTTCGTTACTTCACTGTCTTGCTTTGCCCAGCAAGATATTCAATTTACGCACTTTATGTACGACAGATTGTCGTTCAACCCAGGCTTCGCTGGTTTAAGCGGTGGGATTTGTGGAACATTAATTTACCGGAATCAGTGGATGGGGTTTCCCGATGCACCAACCACCGGGTTGCTTAATGTTCATGCGCCCATCAGGAAGATTAAGGGAGGCTTAGGTCTTACTTACTATAATGATCAATTAGGTCAAGAAGACAATAATGTTATTCGACTTGCGTATTCTTATCATGTGCGCAATGTCGGTAATGGTACATTAGGTATTGGAGCTTCAGCAGGAATAATTAACAAGCAGCAAGGGGCTGATTGGATACCGCCTGATGGGGTAGGTTCAATCACAACTGATGATGCAATCAATGGAACAAAGGTTAGTGTAACGGCACCAGACTTCAGTTTAGGTCTTTACTATAAAGCACCTAATTTATATCTTGGCTTGTCTGCTGTGCATTTGTCTCAAGCAGAATTGGAGGATTTGAATTTTCAAACAAGGATGCATTATTACGTGATGGCAGGTTATGACCATATATTGAATAACGCTGATTTTACGATTCGACCATCTGTTTTAGCGAAATCCGATGGGGTTTCTACTCAGATTGATGTAAATTTAAATTTATTGTATAAAAGAATGCTTTGGGCAGGAGTAACGTATAGATTGCAAGATGCAATTGCTCCAATGGTTGGTTACCAAACGAAACTTTCATCAGGTTCGGTAATCAAGTTTGGTGCTTCTTATGATGTTACAACGTCCAGAGTTAAGGACTATAGTAACGGTACGGTTGAGGTTTTCTTCAACTACTGTCACTATATTGATATGAACCCACCCGTACAAAAGGCGAAAAATCCGAGGTTTTTGTAGAAAAACGAATGTCTCTGTGAAACCTTTAAGGGTGTAATTCGTTATTCGCAGGTCAGTATATTACTACTGATTTCTGGATTTGAAGGGTTGGAGAGTATTAAAACAAGGTAGCATGAAAAAGTTGTTGTTTTCGGTAATTGTACTTGGTTTTTTGGCTAGTTGCGGAGGAGGTGAAAGTGGAGAACTAGTAGGAGTCCAAGGGAGAAGAGTTTGGTATGTTCCGCAACCTTACGGTATGCTGTATATTCCTGCTGGTAGTTATAACATGGGGCAAAGTGACCAGGATGTTCCTTTTGCGCACACCACAAGATCTAAAACTGTTTCGGTTTTCGCATTCCATATGGATGAGACGGAAATTACGAACAACGAATACCGTCAATTTGTTTATTATGTCAGGGACTCTATTGCAAGGAAGATTTTAGGGGAGGAATTTCCTGACGAATTTTTGACTCCTACTTTGGATGATGATTTAGAGGAACGGGATCAAGAAGATTGGAATCTGAACTGGCAAACAAGATTCTATTATGATGATCCAACTTATTCGCCTTTGTTGGCTCAAATGTACTATCCTGAGCACGAGCGTATTTACAGGGAAAAGGAAATTGATGTACGAAAATTGATGTATGACTATTATTGGGTTGATTACAAGGAGGCAGCTGTGAAGGGGCGTCCTCTTGTTAAGAAGCTATCCAATTCTGAGGCCGCTGATGATGAGGAGCACAGAAAGAAAATGAAAAGTCCGGATCAACCATTTCCAATGGATGAGGGAATTCCAAGGGGACAGGATTTGGATTTGGGATATAGGAATAGCAAAGGTCAGAATAATGCTATTCGTGGACATGAGGACAGGTCTCGTTTCGTAATTCATGAGGTTATCAACGTTTATCCTGATACGTTGTGCTGGGTAAGAGATTTTTCGTACTCATACAATGAGCCGCAATCCAAAATGTATTTTTGGCATCCAGCTTATGATGATTATCCAGTTGTCGGTGTGACCTGGCAGCAAGCAAACGCGTTTTGTGTTTGGCGGACAAGACTTTTTAACGGTTGGAGAAAAAGTGTAGGCGAAGCAGCGGTACAAGACTTTAGATTGCCCACTGAGGCGGATTGGGAGTATGCAGCTAGAGGTGGACTAGACTTAAACCCATATCCATGGGGGGGACCGTACATTCGAAATCGAATGGGATGTTTCTTAGGTAATTTTAAACCAATGAGAGGGAGGTATATGGAAGACGGCGGTTTTTACACTGTAAAGGCTAACTCTTATCACCCTAACGACTACGGTCTGTATTGTATGGCAGGAAATGTTGCGGAGTGGACAAGTACTGCTTATGATGAGTCTATGTATGAGTTCTCACATGATTTAAATCCTGATTATCAATACAATGCTTTGGATCACGACCCCCCATCCATGAAAAGAAAAGTTATTCGTGGAGGATCTTGGAAGGACATTGGATATTATCTCCAGTGTGGAACACGGACTTATGAGTATCAAGACACCAGCAAGTCTTACGTTGGTTACAGATGCGTAATGACTTTCCTTGGAAGAGGAGCCGTTAACATGACGGATGAAAATAATACTACAGGTATTTAAATTGTAATCCAATTTTTAGCAAAATCACACTTATCAGATAATCTTAATAAAAAAGCACATGAGTTCAGGAAATGATTTTTTCGCGAGTAAGAAATTCAAGAACATAATGAAGTTCGTTTACGGTTGGGGAGGCGCAATCGTTATTATCGGGGCTTTATTTAAAATCCTTCACCTTAAGGGGGCGGATGTAATGCTTATTGTTGGTTTGTTAACAGAAGCTTTTATATTCTTTATTTCGGCTTTTGAACCTCTTCATGAAGATCCGGATTGGACTTTGGTTTACCCAGAACTTGCGTTAGTGCACTCGGAATTGGACGATCATGTTTCACTGCCTGATCCAGGACAAGATGCAGCTTCTGGCTCGGTTACAGAACAACTGGATAATATGTTGATGGAGGCTAAAATTGAGCCGGAACTAATAGAGAGTTTAGGCCAGGGACTGAGGAATTTGAGTGATAGCGCGAAAAAGATGAATGGTATGAGCGAGGCTAGTGCAGCGACTGACGAGTATATAGAAAATTTGAAAGGAGCATCATCTACTGTAGGTAAATTGTCTGATGCTTACGAAAGTGCATCTAGTTCCTTAATTCAACTTACTGAGGGCGAATCGGAAGGCGAAAGATTCAGTGATCAGATGCAAAAGGTCTCTGGGAATCTTGCAGCGCTGAATAACGTTTACGAAATGCAGTTGAAAGGGTCTCGTGAGCATTTGGAGTCAACTGAAAAGATGTACGCAGGGATTAATGAGTTGATGACTAATTTGCATGATTCAATAGATGATACTAGAAATTACAAACAAACTATTGGTGAGTTGAGTAGAAACCTTTCGGCTTTGAATACCGTGTATGGTAATATGCTAGGGGCAATGAGAGCGAATAACGCGTAATTGAATTTGTTTAACGCTTAACAGTAATTATCATGGGTGGAGGTAAAGAAACCCCAAGACAGAAAATGATTGGTCTTATGTACTTGGTACTTATGGCCATGCTAGCAATGAACGTATCTAAAGAGATTATCAATGCGTTCGTGACTCTTAATTCGAAGTTTGAAAGAAATAGTTCTTTAACACTAAATAATAACGAGGACATCTATGGTGTTTTTGGAAAGCAGATTGCTAGTCTAAGGGCTCAGAAGGCTCCTCAGGCAGAACTTGATAAAATTGAAGAGCTTCAGAGCAAGGCTTTAAAAGTCAGGAACTGGAGTAGGCTTTTGGCTAATTTTTATGTTTCAGAGGCTGCGGCGATGATTAATCAGTCGGATCCTGAAGCGCAAAATCCGTTTTATAATAAGTTTGGTCCTGAAGGGCAAGAGTATTACGGACTTGCTGAAATGATGGACCTAAAGAAAAAGGACGATTATGATACGCCTACTCGATTGTTTGTTGGTGGAGACTTTTCAAATATTGAAAGTAGAGGTAAAGCTTTAGTCGATAGTTTAACTGGGTTTCGTAATAGAATTTGCCAATTTATAGGCAACTGGACGGATGAAAGGGGGCAAACTTATGCGTTTGATCCTGCGCAGATAGAAGAACCTAAGAATGTCGAGGATACGGCTTATTTATTGGCACTTGAGGAACAATTGAAAACGGTGAAGGAAACGGAAAGAGCAGCGGTGAAGCAAATATGGAAGTTATTGACCGTTCCGTTGGAAGTGGAGAATCACGGAAAAAAATATCCATGGATTGCAGGTCAGTTTGATCATGCTCCCTTGGTTGCAGCGGCATGTGTATTTACTTCTTTGAAAGGCGACGTTTTTCAAGCTGAAGCATTAGCCTCAAATGTTATTGCGGGTAGGTCAAAGGTGGAGACTTTTAATTTCAACAAAATAGAACCACTTGCTTTTGCTTCAACAGGATATATTAACAGTGGCGATAGTCTCAAATTGTCCGTTATGATTGCCGCATATGATTCGACTGAGAAGATGAAGCTTCGCTATAGGGTTGATGACACTTCTGGAAAGGAAGATCCAGTTGCTTTTGAGGGACAAGCTGGTCAGAAATTAGTACTTTCTGGATCGCCAGGTGAACACTATGTTACAGGGGAAATAGCAGTACGAGAGAAAGGGCAGGAGAAGTGGAAGCCATGGCAATTTAAATATTCCGTTGGAGAACCAAATGCCGCTGTGTCTCCGGCTGATTTATTGGTTCTGTATCGCGGGTGGAAGAATAAGATAAAGGTATCCGCTGCTGGATATGACCCGTCTAAAGTAAAGGTGTCTTGTAAAGGTTGTAAGATTTCTTCTAAACCTGATAAAGGTGGTAACTACATTGCTACTGTCAGTGGATCTGGGAAAAAAGCGACAATTAAGGTATCAGCCCAAGATGATAAGGGTAAAAATGTAGATGTAGCTTCCGAAGAGTTTAGAATTTTCCCATTACCTACTCCAAAGCCTTATATGGCTAATCAAAGCTATGACAGAACAGTTATTAAGGCGGCTGAGTTGAAAAGAGCTACTAAGTTATTGGCAAAATTGGATAACTCGCCGCTTAACGTGAAATATGACGTTGTAAGTTTTGAAATGCTGGTTGTAAAGAATGGTAAGGTTATTACTATGAAGACAAAGGGTGAAAAGCTTAGTGGTGAAATGAAAAAGGCTATTAAGAAGCTCAAGAAAGGTGGGCGAGTTACTTTCCAAAATATTGCAGCGAAAGGGCCAGGAGGGAAACCTAAAAAATTGGCACCGCTTGTTTGGAAGTTGATTTAAAATAATTTAATTTATTAAGGTATGGGAAAATTAGCATATGGAATAATGGGGCATCTCATTTTGATGACTACGCTGGTACATGGTCAGCTTCCTCATACTGGAATATCTACTGAATCTGGTGTGTTAGATGGAATTTATGTTCAGGAGCATATCCCGACCAAAAGGGTAATTCCTTATTCTCAATTACGGGAGGCGGATGTGATTTGGTCCAAGAGAATTTGGCGTACAATAGATTTGAAGGAAAAATTGAACCATCCTTTATATTATCCAGAGGAGCCGGTTTCGGATAGGATGAGTTTATGGGATGTTATTAAGTACGGAGCGCTGGAAGAAGGTAGTCTTACTGTGTATGACTTGAATGGTGTTGATTTGGATGATCAGTTCAGATTTCCTGTTAAACCAACAAATGGTAACTTGACAGATCCAACGTATTTAAAAAAACTGAAATCAATGTTTTCGAATGAGGTAGTTGTTCAGAAATTGGATGAGAATGATGAACCAATGTTTGATGAAGATGGTAATGAGCTTTATGATACAGTTATGGAAGAGTACGTGTCAACTGACATTATCAGATATGAATTGAAGGAAGACTGGTTCTTTGATAAGCAGAAGTCCGTGAAGGATGTTCGAATAATAGGAATTTCTCCAGTAGTTTATGCTACAAACGAGAACGGTGACATTTTGGGTACAAAAAATTTATTTTGGTTATATTTCCCCGAGTGCCGATACGTATTTCAAAACTTCTTTGTTTATAATCGGCAAAATGATGCCAGAAGAATTTCATTTGATGACTTGTTCTGGAAGAGAATGTTTGCAAGCTATATCCACAAAGAAACAAACGTCTTTGATAGAACAATCGATACGTATGAAGATGGGGTAAAGGCGCTGTTGGAATCGGAAAGAATAAAAAAGGAAATGTTTCAAATCGAACATGATTTGTGGCACTTGTAGAAATTAATTATGGAATTCTAACCCATTCGTTTGACTGCGGATGGGTTTTTTTTTGCTTCAAAGTTTATGCTAAGTTTGAATGAGGTCTCACTTTATTTGGGTGGGAATTTACTATTTGAGGAGGTTTCCTATCAAATTAATAGTGGTGATAGGATTGGTTTGGTTGGAAAGAATGGGGCTGGTAAGTCCTCAATGCTTAAGCTGATTCGAGGAATTCACAATTGCGATAGTGGGAACATTTCTATTAAAAGGGGACTGAATATTGGTTATTTACCCCAGACGATAAAGGTTGAGAGTGAGAAAACGCTCATTGATGGTGCGAAGCAGGCTTGTGAAGATATTGTTCAAATCGAGTCTAGAATGGAAGTTGTAAACCAGGAACTTCAGACGCGAACAGACTATGAGTCTCAAACTTATCTCGATTTAATTTCTGAGTTGGATGAACTTAACACGGCATTTGCGAATTTAGATGGATATACATATCAGGAACAAGTAGAGAAGGTGCTGTTAGGATTGGGTTTTGTGCAAGATGATTTTGCGAAACCAATTTCAAGTTTTAGCGGTGGTTGGAAAATGCGGCTTGAACTTGGTAAATTACTTCTGTTGAGACCTAGTATTTTGTTATTGGATGAGCCGACAAATCACCTGGATATAATGACAATTCAATGGCTCGAGAAGGTTTTGCTAAGATATTCGGGAGCCATAGTGGTGATCTCTCACGACAGAACGTTTTTGGACAATGTAACAAAGCGAACTATTGAGATCTCTAATAAAAGGACGTATGATTATACAATGGCCTATACGAAGTATGTGGATCACCGTAAAGAAGAGCTACGTATATTAAAGGATGCTCAAAAGAATCAAGAGAAGTTTATTGCACATACAGAACAACTCATTAATACATTTCGGGCAAAAAAGAATAAAGCGGCTTTTGCCCAATCGCTAGTAAAAAAGCTAGAACGTTTAGATAAAATAGAGTTCGATGATGCAGAAGAGTCGGGGCTTTTAGTGCGGTTCGTACCGCCAGTTCAATCCGGTAAGGTTGTACTTGAAGCAAAGGGATTGTCTATGAAATTTGACCGTACGGTGTTTAAGGGCATAGATACAATAATTCAGCGCGGCGATAAGGTTGGATTACTGGGTGTGAATGGTGCCGGGAAATCTACTTTTATTAAGTGCATTATGAATGAGTTAATTCACGAAGGAGAGTTAATTCATGGACACAATGTAAGCATTGGATATTTTGCCCAAGATGAGTCTGATAAACTAGACGAAACTAAAACAGTGTTCGAAACAATTGATGACATTGCAACCGGGGAGGTTAGAACGAAAATTCGGGCGATGTTAGGAGCATTTCTATTTCGGGGAGATGATATTGATAAAAAAGTTAAAACTCTTTCAGGTGGGGAAAGAACACGATTGGCACTATGTAAACTGCTCTTAAAGCCATATAACTTTCTTGTATTAGATGAACCTACCAACCACCTCGATATGCGATCAAAAGATATATTAAAAGAGGCTCTGGATAATTATGCGGGAACAGTTCTAGTTGTGTCTCACGATCGGCATTTTCTTGACGGTTGGATAGATCAGGTGTTTGAATTGCGTGACCAAGGGTTAAAAGTCTATTATGAAGGCGTAACAGAATTTTTAAAACGATCAGGGCAACAGTCTATCGAAGAATATCAGAAATTGGGTGAACAACCTAATCAGCAGTTAAACTCAAAAAAGGACTCTAAACAAAAGCACGAATATCAGGATAGAAAGCAGTTTGAAAAGGCCAAAAAGAAACTTGGTAACAAAATTAAAAAGCTGGAGGATGAAATAAATATTCTGGAGAATCAGACCGAGGAGCTTAATGATAAGTTGTCTAAGGCTGACTTCACTGACGTTAGTCAGTCGAACTTGCTAATCGAAGAATATAACCTGTGTAAAGAAAAGTTGCAAAAACGATTATCTCAATGGGAATTAGCCGTTGAAGAGATGGAAAGCATGTAGGCAAGCTGTTTCTTGCCTACATGAAATGAGTTTCTTACTGCTTGATAATTTCGAGTAATTCAACCTCAAAAATCAATGTTGATCCAGGATCAATTCCTTGAGTACCGTGATCTCCATATGCTAAATCAGATGGGATGAATAATTTCCATTTCGAACCAGTAGGCATCAATTGTAGACCTTCAATCCAACCTTTGATCACTTGGGTAACGCCAAATTCAGCTGGTTCTCCACGATCAACTGAGCTATCAAATACGGTGTTGTCTAATAAAGTACCGTGGTAATGAACTTTTACTTTATCATTTTCCGTTGGTTTAGGGCCAGTTCCTTCAACCAAAACTTCGTATTGTAACCCACTTTCTGTAGTAGTTACTTCAGGACGAGCACCGTTTTTAGCTAAGAAAGCTTCTCCAGCATCTTTATTTGCTTTGGCTTTAACTTCCTTTTCTTGTTGTTGTTTTTCGTGCTGGGCTTGCTGATACTCTTGGATTGTTTTCTTTGCATCTTCCAGAGTCATTTTTCCATTTTCAGATTCGTTGTCCAAGATTGCGGCGGCCATAGCTTTCAAGTCAACATCTTTAAGTACACTGCTTGTATGTTTAACATTACTTACAATGTCTAAGCCAATTGCATAACCCACCTTTTGGTTTTCGTCAGTAAAGTCAATTGAACTGCTAGCATTGTCTGTCCCTTCTTCTTTTGCAGCTTGATTACATGCTGTAAAAGAAAGCATCGCCACGCCAAGGGCAATTTGATTTATTCTCATGATTTTTATTTTATTGCTATTAATTCTACTTCAAAAATAAGTGCGGCATTTGGTCCGATCATATCGCCAGCTCCTCTGGGTCCATAAGCCAATTCAGATGGTATGTATAGTCTCCATTTAGAACCTTCGTTCATCAATTGAAGTGCTTCAACCCAACCGGCAATTACTCCATTAACCGGAAATGTAGCAGCTTCTCCTCTTTGAACGGAGCTGTCGAACACTTCGCCGCTAATCAAGGTGCCATGATAGTGCGTAGTAACTGTATCAGATGCGCCCGGCTTTTTACCGTTTCCTTCGGTCAAAACCTCGTACTGTAAGCCACTATCAAGCACCGTCACTCCTGCTTTCTTAGCAGTTTCGGCTAGAAATTTTTCACCAGCAGACTTATTAGCTTCCGCCTCTTCTCCTTTTGCCTTTTCTAAAAGGCTTTGGATCGCATTGTTCATCGTAGCGGAATCCAATTTGATCTCACTTCCAGCAAAAATATCTGCCAAGCCTTCTTTAAAGGATTCAACATCCAGCTCTTTCAACCCTTGTTTGGTCAGGTTCGTACCTATGTTAACACCTAAACTATAGCTAGCAGTTTCTAATTCGTTTGTGAATGCCATTGTTTATTTTTCAATTGAGATTAAATCTATTTCGAAAACTAGTGCCATATAAGGTTGAATGGGACCTCCTGGTCTTGGGTTAGCTCCATAAGCCAAATCCTGAGGGATGAATACTTTCCATTTCGAACCAACCGGCATCAGTTGCAATACTTCCGTCCAGCCTTTGATAACTCCGGTTACTGGGAAACTGATAGTTTTTCCTCTCTCAACTGAACTGTCGAAAACAGTGCCATCGGTTAACGTGCCGTGATAGTGCACTTCAACTTTGTCGGACAATGCAGGCTTTTCTCCGTTGCCTTCTCTCAACACTTCGTACTGAAGTCCGCTGGCGGTAGTTGTGACTTCTTTACGCTTTCCATTTTCGGTCAGAAACTTAATTCCAGCTTGTTTGTTTTTTTTCAACCGAGCCTCAACTGCTTTTTGCATGAACTCACGAAACAATTTTTCCGATGTTTCTTTGTCAAATTTTGTGCTATCGTCGGACGATAAATAGTCTCGAAATCCTTTGCTCACCAATTCATTGTTTAATGAATCAACACCTTGCATTTGAAGAGTAATTGCCATATTCATCCCTACAGCATAACTTGCAGAATCTATTCCGTTAGTAATAACCAATTCCTGGTCGCATTTTTTACGTTTCTTACAGAACCATTTGCACTTTTGTGCACTTCCTACACTCGATAGGCCGGCAACTACGATAATTACCAGTAATTTCTTTGCTTGCATTCGTTTAATTTATCGGCCAGCAAAGATATCATTTAGCAAGGGGCGATCAAGCATAAACACGCATAATGCACATCATTTTAAATAAATGGCCGACTTTGTTATGCGAACCTCCAACAAATCTTATCATCTTTGCAAGAATTTTTAATTCCGCAAATTGGAGTATTCGTTATTCAGGTTGAAAAATGGAATTCGCGTCGTGCATCAGCATGTTCCGGGTGCAGCCGTGTCCCATTGTGGAGTTACGGTTCTGGCTGGCTCGCGAGATGAGTCGGCGAATGAAATTGGATTAGCGCATTTTATTGAGCATTGTCTGTTCAAGGGGACGAAAAAGAGAAGGGCGTTTCATATTCTGAGTCGGTTAGATGCAGTTGGAGGTGAGATCAATGCTTATACAACCAAGGAAGAAACTTGTGTTTATGGCTCTTTCATGACGGCACATTACCCGAGGGCAGTGGAATTAATTTCGGACATTTTGTTTAACTCTCAATTTCCCAGCAAAGAGATTGAGCGCGAGAAAGATGTGATTCTAGATGAGATAAATTCCTATTTGGACACTCCAGCCGAACAGATTTTTGATGATTTTGAAGACGTTCTATTCGCTGGGCATGGACTTGGGCATAATATTTTGGGTGATTCGAAGTCAGTGAAGAGTTTTAAAAAGAAGAACATTATTTCATTCTTGGAAAACAACTACACTTCAGACAAAATTGTATTTAGTTCAGTGGGGGATATTTCGGAGAATAGGTTAAGCTATTTGTTGGATAGATTCTTTGCTGACTATGAACTCAAGGAGGGCAATAAAAGACCTGTTTCATTTAGAAAAGTTGAGCCGCGGCAATTGGTAGAAAAAAAAGAGATATTTCAGGCGCATTTTGTAATGGGGGCACCGGCTTATTCTGTTTATGATGATAGAAAAACAGCTTTAGTTTTATTGAACAATATTCTTGGTGGACCGGCAATGAACAGTCGATTGAATATTAACATTCGCGAAAAATATGGTTTCGCATACAATTTGGATTCCACGTACACGCCTTATTCGGATACTGGTGCTTGGATAATTTATCTCGGAACGGAAGCGGCATCAATTGACCGATGTAAAAAGTTGGTTTTTAAAGAACTCAAGAAGTTGCGCGAGCAAGCACTAGGAACCCGTCAGTTGCATCAAGCAAAACTGCAATTGAAGGGACATATTTCACTAGGTCAGGAAAGCAGAGTTAACGTTATGTTGGGCTTAGGAAAAAGTCTGCTTATTTTTGATAAAATTGACACAATCGCAGAGGTTAACCATAAAATTGATGCAATTTCAGAGGGCGAACTTTTGGAAATAGCCAACGACATTTTTGCCGAAGAAGGTTTGAGTTCTATTTTGTATCACCCTACAGCTGCGCATTAATAATGGAACGCGGGTGATTCTTTTTTTTGTGATTGTTTTGTATTCCTCGAAAAACTGTTATTTTTGCATCCCCATTTCGCTGAAGTGGCGGATTATAAATGATTGAAGAATGAAAAGGACGTTTCAACCCTCGAATAGAAAAAGAGTTAACAAGCATGGATTCAGGTCAAGAATGGCTACCAAGGCTGGTAGAAAAGTCTTGAATGCTAGAAGGAGAAAAGGACGTAAGAAATTAAGTGTTTCTTGTGAACAGCGTCACAAAAATTGAATTTAATTAAGTTTCTATATTGAAGGCTGCACATTGTGTAGCCTTTTTTTTGCCTAGGTGTTGATTGAATAGCTTGATTTGCAGCAGTTTTTTCGTTAGATTTAGGCTACTTAAGTCCTTCTTATGAATTCGGTGTTTTTTAAACTTGTAGGTGCAATTACGATTTCGGTTTTGTTGATTTTCGGTTGTAAACCTGATGAGGAACCTAAATGCAAAAGGTCTAACGTTTATCTAAATTTTAAATACAAATTTGGGGACTCCGATTTTGCACTTGAAACACCTTATACCAATAGTCAAGGTGAGAGTATAATGTTCACTAGATCAGATGTATACTTCAGTAATTTTAAGGCTCAAGATAAAAATGGTGGCGGTATTGAGACGGCAAAGATTTATCACCTAATGTTGCCAGGCCAAACTCGGTATTCCATGGGGGCAATTGCTACTAACTACGTTGATCATTGTATGTTTGGAATAGGTATCGATTCTGTAACCAATAAGACGGTTGACCCGAATACTTATCCTTTGGACCATCCGCTAGGTAATAAGTCACCGAACATGTATTGGGGTTGGAATCAAGGGTATATTTTTGCTGCTCTGGATGGCTATATTGATACGGCTGGAAATGGTAATCACGATTTTAAGTTCACCTACCACATTGGACTCAATGAACTATACAGATTAAGCAAGAGCTTTAAGGTTGCGAAAATTGCTGATGCCAGTTCTAATATTGACATAAACATAACCTTGGATTATGCCAAAATTGTGGACGGTGTGCACATGCAAACTGAACCAAGTACACATTCATTCTCAGATTTTGAACTTGCCAAGAAATTGGCTGATAATTTGTCCGGCGCGTTTACTGTAGAGTAATTTAGCGATGGGCAATGGGTGTTTGGTCTAATTTTTTGCCTTCTTCGGATGCTATGTAAACGAGCTGGTTTCTTTATAGTTATTACGATTTTCAGTTTATTTTGGTCTTGTGCTGAAAAAATCTCCTCGAAAATCCCTTTTGACCCTTGGGAACACATTCCGGCTCCTGCTGATAATGCGATCACTGAGGACCGGATTAAACTGGGTAAACGAATTTTCAATGATAAAGCTCTTTCCTTAGACTCCACAATATCTTGCGCGTCATGCCATTTGGAATCGATTGCGTTTACAGATTCGGTTTCTATACATACTGGAATCAAAGGAAGAAAAGGACATCGCAATTCTCCAGATTTATTTAATCTCGCTTTTCAGCCAAACTTTTTTAGGGATGGTGGAGCGCGAACTATTGAGTTGCAGATTCTTGGTCCCTTGCAAGATTCCAACGAAATGGGGCTGGGGATGGTAGAGGCTGTTAGACGATTGGAATTAGATTCCAGCTATCAAGAAATGGCACGAGTAGCATATGAGAGGCCGATTGATGCATTTGTAATTTCTCGCTCAGTAGGGTGTTACATTCGTACTTTAATCAGTCGCGATGCGCTCTACGATAGCTTTTTGGAGTCGGGGGACAGTTCGGTCTTTAACGTTGACCAGAAAGAAGGTTTAAAGCTGTTTATGGGCAAGGGGGGGTGTGTAAATTGTCATTCTGGAGTGGATTTAACGAATTACGGGTTCGAGAATATTGGACTGTACGAGGAATATGTTGATTCTGGAAGAGCTAGGATAACTCTTGATAGTAAAGACGACGGAAAATTTAGAGTGCCGTCGTTAAGAAACGTTTCTAGGACTGCACCGTACATGCATGATGGAAGTATAAAAACATTGGAAAAAGTTCTTGAACATTACAATATTGGAGGTGGCAATAACTGGAATAAGAGTGATAAAATTAGTAACTTGGGTTTGACTGAGCATGAAATGAAACAGTTGATTGCATTTTTGGAGACGCTTACAGGAAATAAATTGATTGGCTATGAAGGGATATAGCGAGATTGGTATTTTGGCAATGGTGGTAGTTATGTTTGCAGGTTGTGGACCAGAGGAACCGCCAGCTCCCAAACCGGTTGATAATAAATTCAAGGCTACACCTTTCAGTTTAGAATTGCCGGGACATTTTGCCCCGATGCCTATGCCTAAAGATAATCCACTTACAGTTGAAGGAGTGGAGCTTGGGAGGCATTTGTTTTATGAGAAGAAGTTGTCAGGGGACAATACGATGAATTGTGCAACTTGCCATATGGCGGAATTTGCATTTGCAGATACGGCCAGGGTAAGTGAAGGAATTGACGGTTCAAAAGGGACCCGCCAGGCAATGGTTCTTCAAAACCTTGGTTGGGCTGCTCCATTTTTTTGGGATGGGCGATCGAAAACATTGGAAGAGCAGGCTTTAGAGCCTATCATGAACCCTATCGAAATGAAAGAAACGTGGAGCAACGCAGTAGCGGAATTGCAAAATGATCCTAAGTACCCAAACATGTTTTTGAAGGCATTTGGGACCGATCAAATTGATTCGACGCTTTGTGCCAAAGCGATGGCGCAATTCATGCGCACGATGGTTTCTGGAAATAGTAAGTTTGACAGCGTGGTACGGGGAGAAACTGTATTTACTCTGGATGAGCAGATCGGCTTCAATTTATTTGTCGATCTGAAGGGAGCAGATTGTCAACATTGCCACCCTGCCACAAATTCCTTTTTTACAGATCATAGTTATCAGAATAATGGGATGGATGTGACATTAAAGGATATGGGGCTCGGAGCTGTTACTGGAAATCCATTGGATAACGGAAAGTTCAAGATTCCTTCGCTTAGAAATATTGAATATTCTGCTCCGTACATGCATGACGGAAGATTTAAGAAACTTGAGGGTGTAATAAAGCATTATAATTCTGGAGTGAAATCAAATTCGCCAAACATTAGTCCTCTCATGGAATTTGCACATCAGGGAGGGGTGAAATTAACGCCCAAAAAAACGCAGCAAGTTTTGGCATTTCTTTGTACCCTGTCCGATCCGAGTTTTTTGAATAATCCGGCCTTTTCTGATCCTAACTAGATTATAATCTTTGGAGAGGAGTGCAAAGTCCGTCTACGCAACTGTAACACTTTAATTTGTCTTTGAAAACGGAAGATTTGAAAATTGACTTATTCAACAACATGCGAACGCATTCTTGAATTCCCTCTATTATAGACGGGTGCGGATGCACTAGTTCAGCCAATTCTTCAATACCCTTATTCATTTTGATAAGTAAGGCAACCGCCTGAATTGCACTTGAAGCATGTTCTCCTATGGCGCGCATTCCCAAAATTTTCATTTCATCATCATTGGTAACAATGATTTTGAAAAAGCCTTGAGTTTTTCGCATCGCAATAGCTCGAGCAATACAGGAGTAATCAATTTTGACCACCTTAATTGGTAGCTTTTGCTCCATGCACTGCTTTTCATTCATTCCAACAGCAGCAACTTCTGGCTGCAGAAACATGATGGTGCTTACATTATCGTAGGACAGTTTATCGCCTTTATCGTCAAATATTTTTTCAACGGCATGTCGCGCCTCAATTTCACCAACATTCACCAGTGCCAAATGACCAGAAGCATCACCAACCGCATATATATTTGGAATGTTTGTCTGCGTATCGGTGTCACCAATATGAACACCGCGCTTACTCATTTCAACACCAGCGTTTTCTAACCCAATTCCCTCCTTGTTGAGAACCCTTCCTACCGACAATAGCGCTTTTTCTACACGAATAATTTCCTTTCTACTATCAGGATACGACAATTCGTATTCCACCTCGCCGTCAACGATATCTAATCTTTCTAACTTTGAATTGTGGTGAATAATAACTCCATTCTTTCTCAAGTTGCTCGCAACCAATTCCGAAATATCATCATCCTCAAAAGGCAAGATTCGATCTGCTCGGTCAATCAGGTGAACTTTTGTTTTTCCCAAGTTCGAAAACATGGTTGCGTATTCACAGCCAATAACTCCCGCCCCTACGATCACCATACTTTTTGGGAAATCAGTTAATTGTGAAATCCCATCGGAGGTTAAAATAATTCGTTCATCAACTTGAATTCCTGGCAAATGTCTCGGACGACTACCAGTGGCGATGATAATGTTATCCGCTTTGATAACACGGGTACAATCGCCTTTATCAATTTCAACCGTGTTCTTGTCTAGCATTTTGCCAAAACCTCGTTCGTAGCAAAATAGATCTTCCGCTTCCGATTGAAGCAGCTTAATGTGACAGGTATATTGAAATTTACGGTCGAATACAGCCTCGTTAATTACTTGCTGAACTTCTTCCCAAGTAATGTCCACTTTTTTTCTTCCGGCGGATGTAATTGATTCGTTTACGGACTTAACCTTTTGCGATAATTCCCACAGAGTTTTAGAAGAAAGGGCTCCGTCGTATAAACCTGCGCCCCCAATTCTTTTCTTCTCAATCAGCACCACGCGCTTTCCAAAATCAATCGCTCTCATTGCGGCAGCGTAGCCCGCTGGGCCAGCTCCAATGACACATAAATCGTAGTTATCCATTCTTAGTTTTGCAGGACTTTTGGTGGGGAAAATTAACAAAAAATTAAGGTGCGAGACGACCTTTACTATAAAATAAGCAACTATACATACAGAGTCTCAATATTCTCTTAACGTATGCGTTCAGTTGTTTGAATAATAGTCTGTTGTAAGTTTTAATATGAGTGCCTTATTATTGGTTTGCTGCGGCAAATAATTGGGATTAACTTTGTACAATGGAATCTAAACGACCAATTACTGATTGGCTGCCCATTACGAAGAAGGAACTAGAGGCAAGAGGATGGGATGAACTAGATGTTATCATAGTATCTGGAGATGCTTATGTAGACCATCCGGCTTTCGGTGCTGCGGTTATTGGTCGAATTATAGAAAGTGAAGGATTTCGAGTAGGAATCATCCCACAACCTAATTGGCGTGATGATCTCAGAGACTTTAAAAAGTTCGGTCGGCCTAGGCTGTTTTTTGGAGTCACCAGCGGCTGTATGGATTCTATGGTAAACCATTACACGGCCAATAAACGGAGACGCTCAAACGATGCGTATACTCCCGGTGGTCAAGGTGGTTTTAGACCGGATTATGCGACAACAGTTTACAGTAAAATATTAAAAGAACTATACCCTGATGTGCCAGTGGTAATTGGTGGGGTTGAAGCCTCTCTGCGACGTGTTACGCACTACGACTACTGGTCGGATACACTTAAACCGTCTATCTTAAATTCATCCAATGCTGATTTGTTGATTTACGGAATGGGAGAGCAACCGCTTCGCGACATTCTTAGATTATTGGATAAAGGAGTTTCATTTTCAGGATTAAACAGTATTCCACAGACGGCATTTTTGGTAGACAGAAAAGCGGAGACTCCAAAGAATAAAAACTGGGAGACGATTGAATTGAGTTCGCATGAAAAATGTGAGCGCGATAAGAAGGCTTTTGCAGCCAATTTCAAGCACGTGGAACAGGAGTCAAATAAATTAAAGGCAAATAGAATTGTTCAGGCTTCGGGTGATTGGAAGGTGGTAATTAATCCTCCTTATTATACCATGACAGAGAAGGAAATGGACCAGAGTTTCGATTTGCCTTATACGCGTTTGCCGCATCCTAAGTATCGGAATAGGGGAGATATTCCGGCTTATGAAATGATTAAATTCTCGATCAATATGCACCGAGGGTGTTTTGGAGGCTGTAGCTTTTGTACGATTTCTGCCCACCAGGGAAAATTTATTGCTAGCCGATCGCAGAAGTCCATCATGAAGGAAGTTGAGGAAGTAACAAATCTTCCAGATTTTAAGGGATACATTAGTGATCTTGGTGGGCCTTCGGCCAATATGTACGGAATGAAGGGGAAGATACAATCGATTTGCGATAAGTGCGTAAGTCCGTCTTGTATTCATCCGGTAGTGTGTAGTAATTTGGACACCGACCATTCTCAAATGACGGAGATTTACCGTAAAGTCGACCGGCATCCGAAGGTAAAAAAGGCGTTTGTGGGTAGCGGAATTCGGTATGATTTGTTGGTGGAAAGCTACAACAAGGAGGTGAATAAGTCCATCGACGCATATATGCACCAATTGGTTGATCGTCATGTTTCTGGAAGATTGAAAGTGGCTCCAGAGCACACCGCTGACGAGACATTGCGTGTAATGAGAAAGCCATCGTTCAAACACTTTCATGAATTCAAGCGTAAATTCGACCGGATAAATAAGAAGCTAAACAAAAAGCAACAGCTCATTCCTTATTTTATTTCGAGTCACCCCGGATGTGAGGAAGCTGATATGGCAGATCTTGCGGCGGAAACCAAAGATTTGGGATTTCAATTGGAGCAGGTTCAAGATTTCACGCCAACGCCCATGACCGTAGCTACAGTAATTTACTATTCAGGCTATCACCCGTATACCATGCGCAAAATGTATGTTGCTAAATCTGCGCAAGAGAAAAAAGCACAGCACTTGTTTTTCTTCTGGCACAAAAGGGAAAATCAACAACGGATAAAGGATAAGTTGGTAAATCAGGGTCGTATGGATTTGGCGAATCGTTTGCTGGGGAAGTCTCAGAAGCGTGCAGTGTACACCAGAGATCAAGAATACGGAAAGGCCCAACCAGATAAAACGCCTAAGTGGTTGCGAGATAAACGTAAAAATCAGAAGAAAAGACGCTAGTCGTTGGTTGCTAACCGAGGTTTATCCGTTGCAAGCCGGAACTAGTACGGGGTTGGAGCAAGTTTTAATCCAATAAAAAATAATTAGAAATTTATTTTGGTGACCTTGTGAAGGTTAGCGTTTCGACTTAATTTTTCCTGCTATTGTTAGGCTAAGATTTTATATGTTACCCATGATTTATTGCAACAGCAATAACAGTTTATAACCTATAAATAGTCGTTCCTTATAAAATGACTTTCGAGGGTTGTTCAGCTTCTATAATAA
>JAHDGY010000072.1 GCA_020631555.1 Flavobacteriales bacterium
ATTATAGAAGCTGAACAACCCTCGAAAGTCATTTTATAAGGAACGACTAATTAGGAAATTACAGCTTGACAATTTTATGATTGTTAACCATGCCCTTATAGGTCACTTGCAAGAGATAGCTCCCGCTTGAAAGTTCATCTAACGAATATGTTTGTTTTGAGCTATCTAATGTTTTAAGCAAAACCCCATTCAACGAATACAGCTCCAGCTTACCTGCATTTTTTCCAAATGAATTAGTTATAGAAAATTCAGAATCAAATGGGTTCGGATAAATAGAGAAATTGGAAACGTGATTATCTTCCTCTATCGTAGTCGATGAGCAATTTAAACTATAGCTGGCTGTACTGTCTTTTATCCAAAAGACAGGAATATTAGACAACTGATCTTGGTTTACTTGGATACACGTTAGTGGGTTTCCTTTGGAGAATATTACTTGTAATTTGATTGCTTTGGAAACATCCAAGTGCTTCAGTAAAGTATTTTTACAATACAGATTCTTTAATTTTACACTATTCTCGAGATTTAAATCTGTGATTACATTGTCGGAACATTCCAAAAACCTCAAATTTGTGTTGTTCGAAAGCCCTAAGGCTGTTATTTTATTCTGATCGCAATATATACTTTCTATAGCCGTGTTAGCATTTAAATCCAGCGAAGTTAATTGATTTTCCGAAACATTTAAAGTAATTAGTTTTTCGTTCTTAGTAATATCCAGTTGATTAAGGGAGTTTTTATGACAATTTAAATATTCCAAATTGATTGCTTTGGAAACATCCAACGTCTTTAATTCATTGAAAAAACATTTTAGTTTTTTGAGATTGGGGCAATTCGAAACATTTAATACGCTTAACTTATT
The DNA here is from genome assembly GCA_020631555.1 of Flavobacteriales bacterium. GTDB lineage: Bacteria > Bacteroidota > Bacteroidia > Flavobacteriales_D > Parvicellaceae > JAHDGY01. The sequence goes on from JAHDGY010000072.1 coordinate 857, forward strand.
ATATGAGCAAGACAGGTTAAGAAGTTCGGTATTATTCGACAGATCAAGTATTGTAAGGACATTGCTACCACAGCTCAATATCTTCAGTTTTGTATTCTTGGAAAGGTCCAAGGTACTTATTTGATTTTCGCGGCAATACAACGTGTCTAAGTTAATAAAGTGTTCAATTCCTTCTAGGGACTGGATATTGCTCGAGATCAACAAAAGTTTGTTGGATTGTTCAGCTTCAATTTTTTGTATCTCTCCGTCTCCATTTTTATCTACTCCATTGTAAGAATTTAATAGAGCTGTTTTAAAATTGTTGTCCGGAAAATTAATGACTTGGGCAGTTGAAGCTTCAAAGCATAGTACTGCACTTAAAAGGGTAAATAATGACTTCCTTTAAGTTAATGTTAATTGATTATACTGGATATTTTACTGTTGTTTGATCAAATTATTGATTCTTATTCTTATGAATCTAGGCTAAATTAGCTTTAATAAAATTTAATTTCAGTCAATTATACCAACTAACTAGTTTTCTATAGAAGTGGTCTAGTTTCTTTGGGCTGTGTAGTTATACAATTCACACATGTCTCAATATTATACAACAATGGGATATCTGCTTGATTTTGGGAACGCCAAAAACCTATACAAGTCAATAAAATCGGACTAAACAGCTGATTCGAGTGGGCAATTTCTCCCCTTTTGGGAACCAACTCCTAAAAGCTGCCTCCTAAATAGGGCAGGGCTGTTGCATTCTAAGAATATTAGATATTTGCACAAAAACTAAATGCGAAATTCTAATCTGATTTCCTACTTAAAAGAAATTCCCGACAATCGTAGAGCAGCAGGAAGGCGTCATGACCATACGTTTGTACTATTGATAGTTTTAATGAGTACTATGAGTGGTTATATCGGTTACCGTGCGGTGGGCAACTTTATAGAAAGAAACAGAGAAGACTTGATTAAGTTTTTTTGTCCTCCCAAAGATAGATTACCCAGTTTTCATACTGTGCGTAGGGTGCTGAAGGGGATAGATTTTGAGGCTTTTTCAATTCAGTTTCATAAGTGGGCGACTAATTATGTGGATATTCAGAAAGGGGAATGGGTAAGTATAGACGGAAAATCAATTGGGGGAACTGTCACTAATTATGGTAGCAGTCGTCAACATTTTATCAATCTGGTAAGCTTATATTGTAGCAAGCAAAAAATGGTTATAGGTAATGGTTTAGTGGTCAATTCAAAAGAAAGCGAGATTCCTGTTGTACAGCAATTAATAGAGTCATTAGATATAAAGGGAGTAACCTTTACATTAGATGCGTTACATTGTCAAAAAAAACGACGAGAACCATCGTTTCAAGCGGGAATGACTACCTGATTGGAGTCAAACAAAATCAACCAAAATTGTACGATCGAATCAAAGCAATAACTTCTGATTCCAATCAAATACATAGCATTTACAGTCAGTTAGAACTAAACAAGGGTCGCTTAGAGATAAGAGAGGTATACGTTAGCAAGAACCTTACAGGCATATCCCAAGAATGGAAGGGTATAAAGGAGGTTATAAAAGTGAAAAGGAACACTAAGCGTAATAACGGTGTCAGTGAAGAGGAAGCTTTTTTCATTAGCAGTAAACCATCTCATGCATTAACATATTTCGATGGGATAAGATCGCATTAGGAAATAGAAAACAGTTTACACTGGGTAAAAGACGTTACTTTTAAAGAGGATGCTTCCAAAACTAGAACAGGTCAAGCTTCTGAAAATATGTCTACTATAAAAAGTATCGCAATCAACATCTTTCGACAAAACGGCTTTACTAATATGGCTGAATCCAAAAGGCTTGTATGCAACGATATTCATAAATTGAGTCAACTTATAATTTAGAATGCAACAGCCCTGCCATAAGAAGGGGGAAGATCGCGCCAAGGAGCTCCAGTGCGAAGAATCCAGAAGACCCCATTGATAAACTTACGGTTGTCTTTAGCTATTCCTCCCCAACTACCTCTGCGGCCTGGCAAATGAGGTTCGAGAAGACTCCATGTTCTATCGGAAATATCGTGTCGATATTGAGAAGACAATTTTCTTCGAAAGATAATATATTTTCGTGACGACACTACCTAATATAACAGCAAGAATTTCGCTTGTGCAATGGATGCTCTAACGACCATTATCGACGACGTACTATTTATGACAGATGGGGCTAGCGAAACCCTTGTGGAACCACTCTCTACTCTAACAGTTGTGAGTAGTTGACCAATTTGATTGTATAACGAAACCGTTTCAGCTTTCTTTGTCGGTCGACCAAAATCTACCACTATCTGACCATTATTTGCCCAAACCTTCCAATTTGATGTAGATATTTCTTCCAGATTGCTTACCCCTTGTCGCACAGCAACACCCAATGAACTGGTGTCAGCACAATCGTCACGATAAGCCACCATTGTTACCAAGTAATCTCCTTCAATTGTATAAGTTGCCGTAGGCTCTCCAACCGAAGAAGACGATCCATTACCAAAATCCCAAAGAAATGAATCTGCCTCCGTATTATTGTAAAACTGTACGTCCGAACCAGATTCTAACCACACGGTATCTTTATCAGCAGCAATGTCAATTTCAATTTCTTCGGGACTTCCAATTTCCACTTCTCCATCTTTCGTACAACCGTTTTCATCCTCTACGTTATAAGAATACGACCCCGGATTTAAGCCAATTAAATTAAGTTCATCGGATCCATTGCTCCAGCTAATTGAATGCTCCCCAGTACCTCCGCTGGAAACAATCGTTATTTGCCCATCTGCACTATTATAACATTGTGCATCAACCACGTTAGTCGAAACGGACAACTCTAAAGGTTCCTCAATATCGATCAATACATCGGCATAAGAACATTGACCAGAAGCAGATGACACTTCTACGGTATAAAGACCTGCATCAAGGGTAGTCAAACTATCTGAGCCAACAATTCCGGTCGAGGTTTTTAAAACCACTGCATCTTCGTCCTTCCAGACAAAATCGTACGGCCCTGTTCCTGTGCCACGAGCTATAATCAAACCGTCATGCGCGTTATTACAAGAAATATCTTCTTTTGTCTTCACCGCACTTGGATAAAAATGCACTACAAATCTTTCTGGATCAGAAGAATTGGTTTGTGTAAAAGCAAAACTGGCAGTTTGGCGCAAGTCAATGAACGTTCCTAAGTCCTTATCTTCAAGAAGTATGCATGAGGCATCTTGATCACTTATCCTCGAAATATTTGACACTTCGATGGTGTGGCCACCAAATTTTGATATCACCATCTTAAGTGGTACACTCACAACAGATTCCTGCGTACCAATCGTGTTGATAGATAACCAAACTCCGTCAGAAGATTTACTCCCAATCGATGGTGCACCAACCGGACTAGGGCTAAATTTCATAGCATCCAGATTATCTTTCTTTTCTGTCCCTGCTTCATTAAAGCCGAGAATTGTTTCGTCGTAATAACTATTAGAATCACATTGAATTTTCAGGGTAAAATAGTATGCGCCTTTGGTTGGGCTTTTGAAAGTGGCGGAATCTGAAGGACACTTTGCCGTTTCTTCAATACTGAGCACTGGATCAACCGTATCTGCATGCACGAAAAATCCCTGATTTGCTGCCAAGTATCCGTTAGCACCATTAGTTCCTATGGCGCTGCTGCCATTCCAATCTGCGTAATTTCCTGCCTCCGAATTGTAATACCAGTAAAGATTCTCCACGTTAGTTCTGCTCAATGAGTCAAACACTATAGCGGACGGATATGGATTCCCTACTAAATTCCATCCATCGTTATTAACATTTCCGTGATCGGTAAATGTTACGGGAAGTGATAAATTACCTTGATTAATTATTCCAGTCCATGAGCAAGTAGTTGGTGTAAGGTAAACGTATAATCCCTCCCCCATTTTAACCGTATCAGTAATAGTGTCTGGTGTAGTCCATCCATTTCCATTAGTTCCAAAGACAGATTCATCATAAGTATAGCAACTAACCCAACCGAAATCGGGAAAGCTAGAGCCCGGAAAACCTGTCATCAGCACATCATCATCTAGTTGCTTCAGCTGAAGAACAGATGAGTAAGAAATATTACGAAATCCATCTGTAGATCCAGAAATGTACAGTTGGGTAGTCACTTTATCAGCAATGGTACCACCGCTAACAATAGGACCTATTCTACCTCGAGCAGAATCATTGTGGACTAAAGTCAGCAAGTCGTTGGTTTTCAACTCTCCATTAGTTAACGTAATTGTACCCTCAACTTCGACAGAACTTAATGTATCAATTGTAACGCCATTGGAATTAGCGGTTTCCCAATCCACAACGTACCAGCTGCCCGAAATTTTCTGGGCATTGGAACCATTCATGATAAGTTTTGCGTCTAGCATCACCTTCGTAGAGTTATTAATCACATCCGATGTAATGGTGAAATTTGCTGTTCCGGACAGGTGACCTGCCGAATCAATAGTTAATTTACCAATTCCGGCAGAAGATGAAATCGTAATCGTATCGTTTGCCAATATAGTTGCCGTATCAGTCGACGCCGGAAAATCTACTCCCGGCGTTCCTGGTGAAGTATTTCCCCACGTAGCACCATCATTCCAACTACCATTGATCGACGAGGTAAAAGCAGCTTGGGTAGCGGCCTTTTCCACATTTAAACATACTGTAGTAAAAGCGATTAGATAAATCCAGTTTTTGCGAATAGTTTTCATTTCTACGTAGTTTGGGTGATTTTGGATTGGTGTTGAGTAATTTGGTGGTGATCCCGGATACAGGTGTAAATGACTATTAAGCTGAGTGGTTAGAGGCTAATCCGTCAACTCAACCCTTGAAATTTCAAAACTCAGAATAGTTCTTTAAACAGGAGTCAATGACTGAGAAATTAAAGCGGAAAAGCCAAACGGATCGGAGAAATGTTCCTTTCTCTCCAGCATATTTTAGTGACATGGGTGTTCGTTAAGTAGTAAATTATTCAAACTTACGAACATATTTTGAGACTTGCAACGCGTTCTTTCCAAACGACGAAATGCAATTTTCCATCGATTTATTGTAACTATTTACAGATAAATTAGTTTATTGTTTTGTTAAACCCAAACATCACCTGCATGAATCAACTCAACGCTGTTATCGTCGACGACGAACAAAAAAACAGGGAAGCTCTCGAAAGAATGTTGTCCGAATTTTGCCCAAATGTTGCAGTAAAAGGCAAAGCTGAATCAGTACTTGCCGCCTCCAAAGTAATTCTTGAGCAAAATCCAGACATTGTTTTTCTCGATATTGAGATGCCCGGTGGAGATGGATTTCAGTTATTAGAAATTTTCTCTGACCCCTCCTTCGACGTGGTATTTACAACAGCACATGCCGATTATGCTTTACAAGCGCTTAAAATGGCAGCCGTGGACTATTTGCTAAAACCCATTAATCTGAAAGAACTTATCGCGGCGATCGAAAAATCTACCAAGAAACGTATTAAAAAAGCGAGTAATGGATCGTCCAATATGCAACAATTTGAATTGCTGAGAGACATCAAGAGCGGTGATGGATATGATTTTGATAAGATAGCGCTACCAACGGCAGATGGAATTGATTTCTACAAAATTAACGACATTGTACGCTGCGAGGCAGATAGAGCTTATTGTTGCTTTTATACCGTTGAAGGGAAAAAGATTATCGTTTCGAAAGCATTAAAAGAATACGAAGACCTTCTGTTGGAATGCAACTTCTATAGAATCCACAAATCGCACATGGTCAACCTTAAATACATCGACAAGTACGTGAGAGGAAAAGGCGGTTATGTTATTCTAGCTGATGGCAGTGAAGTAGCTGTTTCTGTTAGACGAAAGGAAGGATTAATGGAAGTGCTTAAGTCGAGAGCCTAAGCACTCCCCTGTTTATTTATTCCTTTGCTGGAGAACGTCTAGAACATCCGAAAACTTATAACCCTTTGCTTGTAAAAGGACCAAATAGTGAAAGAACAAATCAGCCGATTCTTCCAAAAAGAGCTTGTCGTTAGAGTCCATTGCTTCAATTACTGTTTCAACAGCCTCTTCACCAACTTTCTGGGCAATTTTGTTGATTCCTAAATTGAACAACTTGTTAACATAAGAAGTTTCATCACCTGACTTTCTTCTCAGTTCAATTACCTTTTCCAAACTATTAACTGACAGTTCAATATTGGCATCTCCCCAACAGGTCGCCGTCCCCTTATGACAAGTCGGTCCGATAGGTTCAGCTTTAATCAAAAGTGCATCCTGGTCACAATCTTCTTGAATTCCTCTGAACAGTAAAAAATTACCAGACGTTTCCCCTTTGACCCAAATGCGCTGTTTGGATCGACTGAAAAATGTCACTTTGCCGGATTCCTTGGTTCGAAGCACAGCCTCCTTATTCATGTAGCCAAGCATCAATACCTGGCCATTTATGTTATCCTGCACAATGGCAGGTATCAATCCATTTTCATCAAATTTCATAGTCTCACTGGTATTTGTTTTTTGGCCAATTCTTTTTTCAATGTCGGAATGGCAATTTGCTTAAAGTGAAACACACTTGCTGCTAGGGCAGCATCTGCACCAGAGTTTTTAAATAGATCTACAAAGTGATCCGAAGTTCCCGCACCACCAGATGCAATTATCGGAACCTTCAAAGCTTCGCTAAGTTCCGACAAGGCGTCCATCGCAAATCCATTTTTAGTGCCATCAGCATTCATTGCCGTAAATAAAATTTCGCCAGCACCAAGAGTCTCTGCCTGTTTTGCCCAATCCACCAACAATTTATCTTGAGCCACTTTACCACCGCTGGTGTGCACAATCCATTGACCGTCTATTTCCTTAGCATCGATTGCAACAACTACGCATTGGCTTCCAAATTTGGCCGACAATTCCTGGATTAATTGTGGTCGGATGAACGCTGCCGAATTCACTGAAATTTTATCTGCCCCAGCTCTAAGAATCTCATTAGCTATGGCAACTGACTTTATACCACCGCCAACAGTAAATGGAATATCTAATTCACGAGCAACTCGTTCAACCAGATCAACAAGTGTTTTTCTATTGTCCAAAGTCGCCTGAATGTCCAAAAACACCAATTCATCCGCCCGATCCTGAGCATATTTACGAGCCAATACTACGGGATCTCCGGCATCTCTAAGGTTAACAAAATTAGTCCCTTTCACTACTTTCCCATCCTTGATATCTAAACATGGAATTATTCTCTTAACCAACATTATTTAATAGTTTTTTCGGATCAATTGTCTTTTCATAAATTGCCTTTCCGATTATTACACCATCCACTCCTGTTTCTACCAAATTTTCAATATCTGATTGATTCGCCACTCCACCACTGGCTACTACTTTAAGCCCTTCAAATGCTAAGGTTAATTCAGAATATAAATCTACAGACGGACCTAACAACATTCCATCCTTGGCAATATCGGTACAAACTAAATACTTTAATCCCTGATCAACCATCTGTGTAACAAACGGCAATAGCGAGAAATTAGAATTCTCCTGCCAACCAGAAATAGCAATATTCCGTTCGCGAACATCCGCGCTAAGAATCAATCTTTCCCCTCCGAATTTTGATAGCCAACCGACAAAAGCTGCTGGATTTTTAACTGCAAAACTGCCAACATTCACCTGCTGAACTCCGCAGTCGAACACCGTATATAACTGATCTTCACTTCGTATTCCTCCTCCGAAATCAACTTTTAAGCTGGTTTGTGAACAAATTTGCTTTAAGACCTGCAAATTTTGTGGCTTTCCACTTTTGGCTCCATCTAAATCTACAACATGAAGGTATTCAAACCCCATATCTTCGAAGGCTTGAGCCACATCAACCGGATTCGATTCATAAGTTGTTTGTTGGTCGTAATCACCCTGTGTTAAACGAACACATTTGCCATCAATTATATCTATTGCTGGAATTATTCTCATTATTTCAAGCAGTTAAATATTTAAGAAATTCGCCAATATCTGCGCCCCATACTCCCCACTTTTCTCCGGGTGAAATTGGCAACCATAAAAGTTGTCACGCTTTACAGCCGCTGAAAAAACATCTTTCCCGTAGGTGCATTTTGTTAGTGTAAATCGGTTTAAACAAGCCCTGTAACCATGAACGAAAAAAACAAAACCAGATTCTCGAATAAGCTCATTTGCTGTTGTGACAGAATTATTGTTCCATCCCATGTGAATAGACTTTGGAGTCGCTGAAAATGATGTTACCTCACCAGGTATTATTCCTAAACACTCTGTACTGCCTTCTTCGGTACGTTCAAAAAGTAATTGCATTCCAAGGCAGATACCCAAAACTGGCTGATTTAATGCCTTAACAACTTGATCCAAACCAGTCTCTCGCAGCCTATTCATGGCGAATGACGCCTGACCAACCCCAGGTAAAATCACTTTACTCGCAGCTTTAATTTTTAGCGGATCATTGGTTATTTCGGATTTTGCGCCGAGCTTGTCCAACGAAAATTGAACCGAACGAACATTGCCCGCACCGTAATCAATAATTACAACTTCCCTCACTTTATTTCCTCCTTATACTTTTAAACGATCCCCTTTGTAGTGGGCAAAATCATTTTAGTTGAATCTTTTGTTACTGCCATTTTAATGGCTTTGGCCATTGCTTTAAATATTGCCTCTATCTTATGGTGTTCATTTGCGCCTTCTGCTCTAATATTGAGATTGCAACAAGCGCCGTCGCTGAAAGATTTAAAGAAATGCTGGAACATTTCTGTAGGCATTTTCCCGATCATTTCTCGTTCAAATTTCACGTCCCACTCCAACCAATTACGTCCTCCGAAATCAATTGCAACTTGAGCCAAACAATCGTCCATTGGCAGACAAAAACCATATCGTTCAATTCCCACCTTCTTACCGAGCGCCAAGCGAAATGCTTCACCAATGGCAATTGCGGTGTCTTCAATTGTGTGGTGTTCATCTACCTGTAAATCACCATCAACATTCAGTTTTAAGTCAATACCGCTGTGCCTTACCAACTGGTCCAACATGTGATCAAAAAAATCAATCCCAGTAGAAATCTCCGGAATCCCGGTCCCGTCAATGTCTAAGGTAAGACTAATGTTGGTCTCCTTCGTATTTCGAACGTAACTTGCTCCACGATCCAATCTATTGAGGTAATCATAAATTTCTACCCAAGAATTGGTCTGAAGTTTAATGCTCTCATTTCCGATTTCCCCTGTTGACGCATTTCCAATTAAGATTCCGTTCGAACCTAAATTCTGAGCCAATTCCATGTCGGTCATTCGATCTCCAATCACAAATGAGCGGGACAAATCATAATTTCCTTTCATGTATTTGCGCAATAAACCAGTGCCTGGTTTTCTGGTTTCCAGTTCATCTTCCGGATAACTCCTGTCGATTAGCACGTCATCAAATTCTATCCCTTCTCCCTCAAGCGCTTCCAATATTTTGTTATGAGCAGGCCAAAAAGTTTTTTCTGGAAAAGATTCGTGACCAAGTCCATCCTGATTCGTGACCATTACCAATTCGTAATCCAACAACTGTGCAATCTTCGATAGATTGCTAAACACCCCAGGGTAAAATGTTAATTTTTCGAGGCTGTCCAATTGATAATCTATTGGAGGTTCGACAACCAAAGTTCCGTCTCGATCAATAAATAACACTTTCTTCATATTCCATGTTTTTAATCGTCTCCACAAGACGGCTCATTTGTTTTTCTGTACCAATCGTCACTCGCAAACAATTAGCACAACCAGGTTGTTTCGATCTATTTCTCACGATAATTCCCTGAGAAACCAAGTACTTGTAAACACTATGCGCATCCTGGAATTTTACGAGTAAAAAATTGGCATCGGACGGATAAATTGTTTCAACCTGCTTCAGGTTTAACAACTCTTCACGCAACCATTCTCTCAATTCAATTATTTGACTTTTGCGCCTCTCTACATCAATTTTATCAAGTCGATTTACTACTGTACGTTGCGCTATTCCACTGACATTATAAGGTGGTTTAATCTTATTCAACAGCTGGACAATAGCCACATTTCCAAATAACAAACCGACCCTTAAATCAGCCAATCCATAAATTTTAGACAACGTCTGACATACGAGCAAATTTTCGTAAGAATCAATCAACTTTACTAAACTTAACGCATCATTAAATTGTATATATGCCTCATCGACTATAACCAGTACATTTTGGTCCAATAGCTTTTTAATTGCCTCAAGCGACATCAGATTACCTGTCGGATTATTGGGCGAACAAACAAACACCATTTTGGTTCGGGTATCTACTTGCCGAACAATTCCTTCTACATCCAAATCAAATTGTGGCGTAAGTGGAACTTCCTTGACCGCCACATCATTAATACACGCCAACACATCATACATACCATACGTAGGTACATTTACAATAACGTTGTCCTTTCCTGGTTCACAAAATGCTCGAAATAGTAAATCCAAAACCTCATCACTCCCATTCCCAATTAGAATATTCTCAGCTGGCACCTGATTGATTTCAGAAATCTTAGCCTTAAGTGTTTGCTGGTAAGGATCAGGATAGCGAGCATAGCCTCCAGAATCAGGAAATTCGTTAGCATCTAGAAAATCCCCATACGAAGAGCCATATTCTTCACGTGCTGAAGAGTACCCATTCAACTTTGTGATATTGGGTCTTATCAATTGCTGAATTGAACGTTTCATATCAATTGTTTTATTTTTGATTCCCTAATTTTAACTGCATAAGCGTGAGCGTGCAACCCCTCCGCTTCAGCCATCGTACGTATAGTGGAACTCAACTCTTTAAGACCAATTTCAGAGATTTCTTGAAAAGTAACCATCTTACCAAAACTCATAAGATTAACCCCACCAGTGATTTTTGCCTGGCCTCCGGTAGGTAATGTATGGTTGGTTCCAGATGCGTAATCACCAGCTGATTCCGGAGTGAAATTCCCCAAGAAAATCGAGCCAGCGTTAATAATTTTTGCGCTCATTTCATAGGAATTCGCAGTCGCCAAAATTAAATGCTCTGGGGCGTATTGGTTAATTAATTCAATTGCCAATTCTTGATCAGAAAGGACAACAATGCTACCAGATGCCAAAGACTTTTGTGCCACTTCTTGCCTTGGAAGATCCTGCAATTGTAAGTTCACTTCAGATTTTACCTTTCTTGCCAATTCAATTGATGGAACAATTGCCAAAACGTGACTATCCTCGCCATGTTCAGCTTGTGACAATAAGTCGGCTGCAACAAATGTTGGACTACAAGACTCATCTGCATAAACACATACCTCAGACGGTCCGGCAAGCATATCAATTGCAGTTCCTAAATACTGAGAAAATCTTTTTGCCTCAGTTACGAACTGGTTTCCAGGACCAAATATCTTATCGACTTTGACCATACTCTCCGTACCAAGAGTCATTGCTGCAATTGCTTGCGCTCCGCCAACAGCGTAAATTGAGGTTGCTCCAATAAGTTGTGCACAGTATAAAATTGCCGGATCAACAGATCCATTAGCGCTCGGTGGTGTGCACACCACTATCTCTTTGCAACCCGCTATTTTGGCTGGAATACCTAGCATCAAAACCGTTGAAAACAAAGGAGCCTCTCCACCTGGAATATAAATCCCAACTCGTTCGAGTGCTCTAAACTCTTGCCAACAAACTGTTCCCTTCGAAGTTTCTATTCTCTGTTCAGAACTTTTTTGCGCCTCGTGAAAGAGACTAATGTTTCTGTAAGCAACCTGAATTGCATTCTTAAGCTCCTCACTCAACAAAGCTCCAGCCTGTGTTATCATATCGTCAGCAACCTGCAGACCAGATAAGTCCACTCCATCAAATTTCCTGGTTAACTCCAAAAGTCCCTGATCGCCTTCTTCACCAACAAGTTGGAAAATTGACCGGACCTTTTCTTCCAGCTCCAACTTTTCAATTTCTGGACGTTTTAAAATTTTCGACCAGGCTTCTCGGATAGGTTCAATTATAATTTCCATCACAATAATTCCGTTTAACTTCGGCTTGTTAAAAGCTGTTAGTCTATTATTTTTTCAATTTTCGTTACAATTATTCCTTCAGCACCAGCGTCTTTGAGTTGCTCAATAACCTCCCAAAAACGGTCTTCCTGGATAACGGTTTGAAGCGAACTCCATCCCTCCATTCCAAGGGGGGTAATCGTTGGGCTTTTGAGGACGGGAAGCAAACTGGTAACCTTTGGAATGTTTTCATTCGCAACATTCATCATAATGTACTTCAGATTTCGAGCCTTTAAAACAGATTCAATCCGAAGGGTCAACTTGGTCAATATTTCTGCTTTGAGTGAGTTGACATTCGCACCCCCAATAAGACAGGCTTCGGAAGTAGCAACTCGCTCCGTTTCCATCAGTTCATTTTTGAACAACGTACTACCAGAACTCACTAAATCACAAATCGCGTCTGCAACTCCAATTTTAGGGGCTACCTCTACCGAACCTGAAATAACTTGAATCGTTGCATTGATTTCATTTGCTTTAAGAAACCTGCTTAAAGTTTTAGGATGAGAAGTGGCAATGCTTTTACCATTAAGCTCCTCCAATCCAGTTGACGAATTTCCTTTTGGTACCGCAATGGACAAACGACATTTTGAAAATCCAAGCTTTCTCAATATTCGAACTTCGGTTTCGTCGTTTTCGAATAGTAAATTCTCCCCTACAATTCCAATATCCACTAAACCTTTTTGGACGTATGTCGGAATATCGGAGTTGCGAAGAAAATAAACTTCCAACGGAAAGTTCTCTGAAGAAGCTCGTAGCTGATCTTTGCTATTATCGATTCTAATCCCACAATCCGACAGCAATTGCATCGAATCTCGATTTAACCTACCACTTTTTTGAATCGCAATTTTTAGTTTGCTCATTTTTGTTTTTCTGTGCCCGAGCAAACTGAAGGGAAATAAAAAACCCGTCCAATTTACTCAGACGGGTTAACGATTTCGTTTATATACACAATCATTCGCCTACCACATCTAAGTGTAGATAATGCAAATGATGATGTATTTGAGTTATTAAATTCATAATTGAGCCACAAAGCTAAAGATTAAAATTTGTGAATTCCAAATTTCAAAGGGCCGAATTAAATTGTGAGCAGGTGAAAAATCATTGGCTTTTGAATAAATGTTCCCAACAATCACAATCTACCTGCAAGAAACTAGTTTAAAGAATTTGACACAATAGCGTCCTAAATAAAAAAAAGAGAGGTTAGTTTTTAGTCCAAAAATTACTTTGGGTCTCGTAAAAAACACACAATCCTCTGATGGGTACTATTACCCTGTTTGCGCAGATTATCAAAAAGATTGACCGTTCAGTTTTTAAAAAACTTGTAGAGAAGCACCATTCAGATAAAGGGAACAAAGGATTTGATAGTTGGACGC
>JAHDGY010000008.1:0-54933 GCA_020631555.1 Flavobacteriales bacterium
AGTACAAATATCCATACCTGTTGCGAAGTCTAAAAACAAAGCAATCCAATCAAGTATGGGCTTTGGATATCACCTACATTCCTATGCCCAAAGGCTACATGTATTTAGTGGCAATTATGGATTTGTATAGTCGATTTATAGTAGGCTGGAGCTTATCCAATACCATGGAAGCCGCTTGGGTTGTAAAAACCTTAAAGGGTAGTGTCCAGATTAGTGTGTCTGGTTATTGCTGATTTCTTTAACTCCTTCTCGATCGGTAACCAATCGATTAAAGTGTCTATCTCCTTGAAAAACTTATTCTTCGACGTGCGTCGATCAACATCGTAACTGGCAAAACTCATCTGAGATATATTGGTCTGTTTGTAACTCATTTATCAGCAACAATATAAAGAATGAATAGAATGAAAAATCAATCAACAATCTGAAACTACTTTATGTGCAAAGGTCTCTTTACTTTTTTTTCAGAGGAAGTGTTTTTAACTAAAAGGAAGATTTAAAAAGCCAGTAGTCTTTTTAAAATAGATGGGATTAAACACCAAATTGATTTAAATGATGGTCGACATGTTTGTACATTGCCCAACCTTTAACTTCTACTCCCATAGGTCCAAATAAGGGGTGTTGAGCTTTGTCGTGTTCTTCTTTTGAATATCCTTTAAAAACTTCTAAAGATTTAATAAATCGGTCTTTGTTGGATTGGAATTCTTGAGGGCTGGAAATTTTATATTGAGGATGAGTTGCAGAGTTTCGCTTGTATGGTTTTTCATTTACCACAGCGTTTTTGATCGTTTTCTTTAGCAATTTGACAATAAAAGGTGTATTTTCAAGAGCTTTTCCATTGATAACTTCTTGTATTTCAGAGCAGTGCCGCAACATTTGCGCGACATCCATTTTGCCCCACTGGGCATGAGTTGAATCTGTAAGTTTTTCAATTCGAGAAATTACCTCTTGATAGGTATCATTATCCAGAATGCTGCGCATAATTTTGGGTATTTGTGTTTACTCAAAAGTAAGCATCAACAGTGGAATTGTAGCCAAAAACCGGAAAAATCAGCTATGAATTTTTGCTAGCTCTTTTTTAAGAAGTTGAACATCTTCAGACAGCTCTGGCAAGTTTTTAAGAACAGCGTTCTTCTTTGCATATTCCTCCATCATTAGAACCGGAGCTCCCGCATACATTCCAGGTTTGGTTATATTCTTAAGAACTCCAGGACGATGCATTAGGTAGACATCACTACAAATTTCCACGTGATCCTTAATTATTCCACCACCGCTGATAATTACCCGATCTCCAATTGTTGTGGAACCACCGCAAAGCAATCCAGATATAAGAATGCACTTTTCTCCAACAGAAACATTGTGAGCGATATGACATAAGTTGCCCATAATTGTTCCAGAACCGACCCTGGTTGTGCCATATGTAGCCCTATCGACAGTACAGAGCGCCGAAATCGTTACGTTGTCTTCGATATGCACGTGTCCGGTATGAGGGATAGGGTGGTGGTTAAAATTTTGATCTTGCGTAAATCCAAAACCTTCTCCTCCGATCACAGAGTTAGGACCTACAATACAGTTGTTACCAATAATGCATCCCCACCCTATAACTGCTCCTTGATGAATTCTCGATCCGTCACCTACCGTAGCCCCATGTTCAACAGTAGCGTTTGCCATTATCTGAACTTTATTACCAACGATTGCATCTTTTTCAATGACGGCACCAGGCCCAATAAATGCAGTTTCCGGCACGTGAACACTTTCATGGACGATCGCTCTTGGATGGACTCCAGCCCCTAATCCAGCTCGAGAATAATCGTGAGTTAGGTATTTCTGTTTCACTAAAGCGTGAGACAAAGCTACACTGGCACTAGTTAAAACCGCTCGATTTGAATCGGCTGCTAAAACTTGTTCTTCTAATTCTGCACCTACAACAATTGCTACTGCATCACTTTTGATGGCCATTTCACAAGCCTTTTTATCCGGGGCAAAAACAATGTCTCCTTGTTTAGCACTTTGTGCAGGAGACATCCCTGAAATTAGAACTTGTGTATTGCCGCTGATTTTAAGAAGATAAGCACTTTTACCGCATTCGTCAAAAAGTTGTTGTGCCGAAATGTTCATAGGTTTCTTTATAGTGCAAAAGTAACAGGTTTTTGGCTAACAAGATTGGTGTATGCAATTACAAGGCGTATATATTTTTTTCTTGCGACTCTGAGAGAAACTTACTCCTCATGAATTGAACTTTAACCGGGACCGGAAGAAAATATTTAAAGGTCAACCATGTAAACAGCAACCTTTGTATTTGTGCAATTAAAATGGAGAAAAAAGATTAGATATAGAAAGTTTCTCGGTTAACCTTATTGGGCTGAACGTGTTCTTCTTCGCTAATTCGAACGGCAACCATGTCGCCCATCATTCCACAAGAAACAGGATTAGTATCATTAATATCTTCGGTTGTAAATTGATGCTGAATGCACCAATCCACCGCTTCTCTTATATCTGTTCCAGCATCGGGGTAGCCGAGGTGGTCTAGCAACATTGCAGCAGATAAAATGGTTGCAGCAGGATTCGCTTTGTCCAGATTTGCAACTTGTGGGTATGAACCATGAGACGGCTCAAATAAACTTGTGGCTGTTCCAATAGAAGCTGAAGGAAGTAGTCCAAGCGATCCAGCCAATACACTAGCTTCGTCCGAGAGAATGTCTCCGAACATGTTTTCTGTAAGAATTACATCAAACTGAGCAGGATTAATAATTAATTGCATCGCAGCATTGTCAACGTAAAGATAGTCTACCTGAACATCGGGGAAATCTTTACTCATTTCCTGAATTCTACTTCTCCATAACCGTGATGTTTCTAAAACGTTAGCTTTGTCGACCAACGTAAGTTTTTTTCTGCGCTGTTGTGCAGTGATAAACGCTTGTTTTGCAATTCTGTCAATTTCGAAATCATGATACTTACACAAATCAGATGCAAAATCATCTGATTTTTCTTTTTTTCCGAAGTAAATCCCTCCAATCAATTCTCGATAAATAACCAGATCCACACCTTTTAACATTTCTGGTTTTAACGGAGTTTTGTCCACCATGAAATCGCTACATCGAACAGGACGGATATTAGCATACAAGCCAAGCTCTTTTCGAAGAGTCAATAAACCCTGCTCCGGTCTTATTTTGGCAGATGGGTCGTTATCATATTTGGGATCGCCAATGGCTCCCAATAAAACTGCATCTGCATTCAAGCATGCTTTAATGGTTTCTTCCGTAATAGGAACTCCATATTTGTCGATAGAGCAGGCTCCAATGGCATGACAAGAAAATTTCAATTCTATATCATGTTTGTCCGCAACTGTTTCTAGTGCCTTTCTTGCTTGACCAATAACTTCTGGTCCTATACCATCTCCCGGTAAAACTGCTATCTTTTTCATGCGTACAAATTTATCTTGGCCTCCAAAGCTTCTATATCTGGCTTCAGTTGATTTAGGAATTCCATTTCATTGATTCCATATAGAAGGCATTGCTTTTTAAACAAATCTATTTCAA
The DNA here is from genome assembly GCA_020631555.1 of Flavobacteriales bacterium. Classification (GTDB taxonomy): domain Bacteria; phylum Bacteroidota; class Bacteroidia; order Flavobacteriales_D; family Parvicellaceae; genus JAHDGY01. The sequence goes on from JAHDGY010000008.1 coordinate 3,537, forward strand.
ATTTCGTTTCAATCTCACAATTGGAGCTAACCTTTTGATCTTGAAGATCAACAAATATTTTTGTTTTCGGGTTTTCTAGAATTTTTTTGCACAAGGTTTTAGCTTTTTCCAAACCTATTTCGACCGGCAATACACCGTTATTTAGTGCATTATTTCTGAAAATATCTGCGAAACTTCCAGCTACTACCACTTTGAAACCATATTGTTTGATTGCCCATGCAGCGTGTTCACGACTAGAGCCACATCCAAAATTGGATTGCGTAACTAAAACCTTTCCACTGAATTTATCCTGATTAAGCCAAAATTCTGGGTCGATTTTATCCTCAGCGTATCGCCAATCTCTGAAAAGCGCAGACCCATAGTCAAAGTCCTCAACGTTTTTTAAAAAACGCGCAGGTATAATTTGATCCGTATCAACGTTATCTAGTGGAAGAGGAACAGCTGTGCTTTCAATCTTATTTATCTTTTCCATGGTTACAGGTATTGTCTTGGATCCGTAATTTTTCCTGTTATTGCCGCCGCCGCGGCGGTAGCTGGACTTGCAAGTATTGTTCTTGCTCCTTTTCCTTGTCTTCCTTCAAAATTTCTATTGGAAGTTGAAACACAAAGGGCTCCTGCCGGAATTTTATCGTCGTTCATGGCTAAACACGCTGAGCATCCGGGTTCTCTAAACTCAGCCCCAAAAGAATCGAAGATGTCGATTAAACCTTCATTTTTTGCCTGATCGATTACTTTTCTCGAGCCTGGAACGATCCAAACTACCGTGTTCGCGTCTCTTTTCTGGCCTTTTAAAACAGATGCGGCTATTCTCAAATCTTCAATTCTGCTATTCGTGCAACTCCCAATGAAAACGTGGTCGACATTTTTTCCTAATAATTTTTCTCCCTTTTTAAACCCCATGTACGCTAGTTCTGCTTGAAGGTCGCAATCTGAATTAATAGATTCGGTAATTGCAATACTTTGATCTGGACTTGTGCCGTACGTCAAAACAGGGGCAAGTGCAGAAATATCTACAGTTATTTTCTTATCGAATTGCGCATTGTTTTCCGTTGGTAAGGTTTTCCAGAACTTGGCCGCCTTTTCCCATTCTTCGTTTTTCGGGGCTAATGACGTATTCTTTAAGTAGTGATATGTTTTTTCGTCTGGGGCGATCATTCCTCCACGAGACCCCATTTCAATACTCATATTACAAAGAGTCATTCTACCTTCCATAGAAAGGGTACTAATAGCTGGTCCGAAAAATTCGATGAAATATCCGGATCCTCCATTTGCACCAACCATTGAGATGATATATAAAGCTAAATCTTTAGCTGAAACTCCATCTGGCATTTTGCCAGAAACTTCGATTCCCATTGTTTTGGGGCGAGTAATAAGTAAAGATTGTGCAGACAAAACTTGTTCTACTTGTGTGGTGCCGATTCCAAATGCAATAGCGCCAAAGGCACCATGAGTACTTGTATGACTATCTCCACAAACAATTGTGGTGCCTGGAAGCGTTAGTCCCAGTTCAGGACCGATTACGTGGACAATTCCTTGGTTTTCATGTCCAATTTCGAAGCACTCAATATTATGCTCTCGACAATTTTTTTCAAGCGTTTCTATTTGCTGTTTAGACATTGCGTCCTTAATAGGAAAACCGCTTTTTTTTGTAGGCACATTATGGTCAACCGTAGCAGTTGTTTGATCTGGTCGAAAAACTTTTTGATTACGCTGGTTTAAACCAGCAAATGCTTGGGGACTTGTTACCTCATGAATGTAGTGCCGGTCAATGTATAGAACATCCAAATTTTCCGAAACACTTTTGACTACGTGTTGATCCCATATTTTTTCAAACAAAGTTTTCATATGGCAAGCGTGCTTAAAGCTTCAGTTAAGTCTTGATCGGTAAAATTCTTATCGCTATCAGCTAGACTGATAAAGGCATTATAGGCTTGATCAATTTGATCACTAGGTATTTCATGGCCTAATTTCCTAGCCTTGTGTTTTAACGCAGCTCTGCCGCTTCGCGCGGTTAGAACTATTGAACTTTCTTCAGCACCAACCTCTTGCGGGTCCATTATTTCGTAAGTGGTTCTTTCTTTTAATACGCCATCTTGATGAATTCCAGATGAATGTTCGAAGGCATTGGACCCCACCACAGCTTTGTTAGCCTGGACTGGCATTCTCATCATTTGCTCAATCAACTTACTCATAGGAGTAAGTTTAGTTGTGTCCAAATTATGGTGATATGGCAAGGATTCGTGTTGGTTGATAATCATGGCCACCTCTTCCAGACTTGCATTTCCAGCACGTTCGCCAATTCCATTAATGGTGCATTCGATCTGACGCGCTCCATTTGAAATTCCGGCTATTGAATTAGCGGTTGCCAGCCCAAGATCATTGTGACAGTGAGTAGACAAAATAGCCTTGTCAATGTTGGAAACACTGTTCATCAAATAGGCTATTTTTTCTCCATACATAGACGGTAAACAATAACCAGTAGTATCCGGAATGTTAATGATTTTAGCACCTGCTGCAATCACGGCTTCAACTACTTGAGCTAAATATTGGTTGTCTGTTCGTCCTGCATCCTCGGCATAGAATTCAACTTCCGCAGCCTTGTTGCGTGCATATTTAACTGCCCGAACAGCTCGCTCTAGTATTTCTTCCCGATTAGATTTGAATTTGAACTGAATGTGGCTGTCTGAAGTACCTATTCCAGTATGAATTCTACTGTTAAAAGCCTCTTTAATTGCCAGGCCTGCTGCATCAATGTCTTTTTGTTAGCTCGTGATAACGCGCAAACAGTTGTATTTGCAAGTCGCAATGAAATTTGTTGTACTGCATTAAAATCTTCTGGGCTTGAAATAGGAAAACCGGCCTCGATAACGTCAACGCCAAGCTCTTCCAGTTTATCGGCAACTTCTAACTTGTTATAAAGCGTAAGTTGGCACCCTGGAACTTGTTCTCCATCTCTCAAAGTTGTATCAAAGATTTGAATCCTATTGTCTTTCATATTGGGAAATTTAGTCTATCAAACTTCCAACGATTTAACACGAAAGAAAAGAAAATAAAAACGGTCAAACCGCTATTCAGATTGGAGTATTTGACCCGAAAACATTGTTGAATCAAGGTGTTATGAAATCGAAAAATACGAGGTTAAACCAAAAATGGTTCTCTCTCAACGACCCTATTTTGATACAAAGATTGATCGAATTAAGTTGAACTGACGATTTGCAGAGCAGGTAGTCTCTTGTATTTTTGAACCATGTTTTCAGAAAATCTATTACAACTTTTAGAGGTCAAATTAAACCTTAAGCAAGTACAGATATCCAATGTATTGAAAATGAGCAAAGAGGGAGCTACAATTCCATTTATTGCACGTTATCGTAAAGATGTTACTGGCCATCTTGATGAAGTAGATGTTCAGAATATCGTTGATTCACATCAAAATTTGGAGTTGGTATCTAAGCGAAAAATATTCATTATTGAGCAAATTAGGGATCAAAATTCGTTGACCGACCAACTGCAGAATAAACTACAAACATGTTGGGATTTGAAGGAACTAGAAGATATCTACTTACCCTTCAAGCCGAGAAAGGAAACGAAGGCAGATAAAGCTATCAAAGCAGGTTTAGAGCCTTTGGCTAAAATTATCATGTCTCAAAAGGATAGAAATCCGGAATTTACTGCGAAAAAATATCTGTCTTCTCAGGTCAAATCGGTTGAAGAGGCTCTGGAAGGAGCTAGGCTTATAATAGCCCAATGGATTAATGAGCGGCAATATGCCAGGAATAAGATGAGGTATTTATTCAGTCGAAGAGGTCGAATTTCTGTTAAGGTAGTAAAAGGTAAGGAAGACGATAAGTATAAAGACTATTTCAAAATTGACGAGGTGGCCAATCGAGTCAAAGGATATCGATTTTTAGCAATTCAAAGGGGAGTTCAGGAAGGAGTGTTGAAAATGTCTATCACCCCTGAGCGTTCTGAAGCCTTGGAAACGCTGGAGTCGATTTTTATTAAAAATGAGGGACAAAGTGCTGATCAAATTCGAATAGCGGTAAAAGATGCATATCAACGTTTGCTTAAACCTTCCTTAGAAAAGGAAGTTGTTAATTCGATGAAGCAGTCAGCGGATGAACAGGCAATCAAGATGTTCGCTGAAAATCTGAAGCAACTTTTACTTCAAGCTCCGATTGGAAAATTGAGAGTACTGGCGATTGATCCGGGATTTAAGTCTGGATGCAAAGTTGTTTGTCTTTCGGAATTGGGTGAGCTATTGCACAACGAAACAATTTTTCCACATCCGCCGCAAAGAAAATCTTCTGAGGCAATGGCCAAGATTTCGAGACTCGTTGAAACTTATAAAATTGAGGCGATTGCAATAGGCAACGGTACTGCCGGACGAGAGACCGAAAACCTAATTAAAAAGGTTCGTTTCAGGACGGATTTGCAGGTATTTGTGGTCAACGAGGCAGGAGCTTCCATTTATTCAGCATCGAAAGTAGGAAGAGAGGAATTCCCAACATCAGACGTTACAGTTCGAGGTGCAGTTTCCATTGGACGGCGACTGATGGACCCGCTGGCTGAGTTGGTTAAAATTGACCCGAAAAGTATTGGCGTTGGGCAGTATCAGCACGATGTAGATCAAAAACTGCTAAAGCAGGAATTGGACAAAGTAGTTGAACATTGCGTAAATAAAGTTGGGGTTGATTTGAATACTGCAAGTAAATATCTCTTGAAATACGTGTCGGGGATAGGAGAGACGCAGGCCAACAATATTATTGAATATCGCAATAAAAATGGTGCTTTTCGAACAAGAGAAGAATTAGCTAATGTGTCTCGAGTTGGTGAAAAGTCTTACGAACAAAGTGTTGGATTTTTGCGAATTAGAAATGGGGTTAACCCGTTGGATAATACGGGAATTCACCCAGAATCTTATCCAATGGTACAAGATGTTTGTGAAAGAATTAATGTGCCATTGCCAAAATTAATTGGGGACAAACAGCTAATCAATAAGTTCGATTTTGGGCCTTTATCCGTTAAGTGGGGTAGGGCAACAACAAACCTAATACAACAGGAATTATTAAAACCTGGATTTGACATAAGAAAGAAGGCAAAGGTCTTTCAATTTGATTCGGGAGTTAGTATGATTGAAAGTTTAAAAGTTGGAATGGAGCTTCCGGGATTGGTTTCGAACATAACAAGTTTTGGTGCATTCGTCGATATAGGGGTAAAACAAGATGGATTAATTCATTTATCAAATCTTTCAAATCGTTATGTTTCAGATCCATTGGAGGTGGTCAAGTTGAATCAGGAGCTGAGAGTGAAAGTAATTGAAGTTGATGTTGCTCGGAAACGAATCGGACTTAGCCTGAAGGACGTTTAATTTATCGGCCAGTATAGAATAACGGGTGATAATCGTCAATTATGAATTTTCCATCATCAATTAGTAACAACCGATTTGGATAAAGAATTCCCGATACATACTTTTACGCTGCTTATAAAATGGTATAAATGAACTTACACGAATATCAAGGTAAATCAATTTTGAAAAGCTATGGAGTAGCTATTCAAGAAGGAATAGTTGCAGATACCGCAGCTGAAGCGGTTGAAGCAGCTAAGAAATTGAACGAGCAGACTGGTACGGAATGGTTTGTTGTAAAGGCACAAATTCATGCAGGTGGTCGTGGTAAAGGAGTCGTGACAGAAACTGGATCTCACGGAGTGGTTTTGGCCAAAGGCCTTGATAAGGTAGAAGGATGTGCAGCTGGAATATTGGGTGGCCATTTGGTAACTGCCCAAACTAACGAGAAGGGTAAGAAGGTTAATAAAGTTTTGATTGCTCAGGACGTATATTATCCGGGTGAAAGTGAACCGGATGAATTTTATATGTCTGTATTATTGAATAGAGAGTCCGGAAAGAATATCATCATGTACTCTACTGAGGGTGGAATGGATATTGAAACGGTTGCAGAGGAAACGCCTCATTTAATTTTTAAAGAAGAAATTGATCCTAGGGCTGGTATACAAGGATTTCAATGCAGAAAAATTGCATTTAACCTAGGGCTTTCGGGGCAAGCTTTCAAACAAATGAGCAAATTCGTAAAATCCCTTTACGAAGCTTATGTTGGTTGCGATGCTTCAATGTTCGAAATTAATCCAGTTCTTAAAACTTCGGATAACAAAATTATTGCAGTTGATTCTAAAGTATCGCTTGACGAGAACGCTTTATACAGACATCCGGATTATGCTGAAATGCGTGATAAGACCGAGGAAGATCCAATGGATGTAGAAGCTGGAGAAGCCGGATTGAACTTTGTTAATTTAGACGGAAACATTGGCTGTATGGTTAATGGTGCAGGTTTAGCGATGGCCACTATGGATATCATTAAGTTTTCAGGTGGAGAGCCTGCAAACTTCTTAGACGTTGGTGGAACGGCAGACGCTGAGCGAGTAGAGAAGGCGTTCAATTTGATTTTGAAGGATCCTGCCGTTGAAGGTATTTTGGTCAATATATTTGGAGGAATCGTTCGTTGCGATAGAGTAGCGAATGGAATTGTTCAAGCTTATAAAAGTATTGGAAATGTACCAGTTCCAATTATTGTGAGACTTCAAGGAACTAATGCAGTAGAAGCAAAAAAGGTAATTGATGAGTCTGGATTGAACGTGCATTCTGCTATAACATTACAGGAAGCAGCAGACAAAGTGAAAGAAATTGTAAGCTAAGAATTACAAAATAAATATTTGAAAAGGCCGTGCGTGAGCACGGCCTTTTTTTGTGACGGTATTTCTCTGCTTAGTGCCTCGAGAATTCGTTAGGTTTTGTACGGCAGTACCTTATAACAAAGCTTCTGGATTGGTGGTTAAGTATTTTTTATTCAGTGGTTTGTGTTTTGTATAACCAAAGAGGTGAACAATACGTAGGAGTAAGACTTTAAAAACATGGATTAGCGTGTTGAAAAGATCGTTCGCTCAAAACTATTACTATGAAAATAAAGACACTACTTTTTATTGGAGCCATTTCAGGCTCTTCATTAGTAATTGCCCAAAACATAGAAAACCCAGGATTTGAAAACTGGAAATCTGACACCATTGGTTGGGCTTTAGAAAATTGGATGGGACCAGACCAGTCGTTTGTAACGGAAAATGGCGGTTTTTCTCAAAGTACCGATGCCTTCGAAGGTAATTTCTCATTGAAAAGCTAGAACATAATGACTGGATGCAAACTGGCTTCAGTGTTTTAACCGAATATATGTCGTTGGGGCAGTTTGGGAAAGATGGATATCCTCAGCGATGGTTCGAATTAGATGGTAAAATTGATTCATTAACAGGAATATATAAATGTGATTTACCGGTAGGGGATACCGGAGTAGTTTTTATTGGAGGTATGAAAGCTGACACGGTTGTATTTGGCGAATTCCAATATCTAGTTGGGAGTGAAAATGATTGGAAGCATTTCCAAATTACTATCGATGGAGGAGCACAGGTTGATTCAATTTTTGTTGGTATTGGATTTAACGTGGAATACTTTTATTACGACGGTACTACAGCCAACGGATGGTTGCAAGTTGATGACTTTAAAGTTTATGATGGAGCAACTGTTAACTCAGCAATTCCGAATGGTGGATTTGAAAGTTGGGTTCCAAGAGTTAACGAAAATCCAGTCGGGTGGACCACAACGGATGCTTTTTCGGTTTCGTCAACCATGGATTTTGTTACAAAAACAAATGATGCTAATTCTGGAAATAGTGCGGTACAAATGCAATGGGGTGATTGGCCAACTTGGCATGAAGAGATGCTAGCCAGCGCAGGAATTGTTTACGGAGATCTATAAGTTATATACTTAATGAGGCAGGTTCAATTTCATATGCGTATCAACCAAATAATCTATCGTTTTATTACAAGTACATTCCATCTGGAGAGGGAAATGCTGTTGCGTCGCTTGATTTTCAATCTGGAGGAAATGAATTGTTCGCCGAAGATTATGAGTTGCCTGAGTCAGCCGAATACAAAAAAGTTGATTTTTCATTTAATTTATCTGGTGTGCCAGATAAAATTGGATTAGCATTTCTCAGTGGACAGAATCCAGGATCATCGCTTATTATTGATGATATTGAGATATCTATTTTAACGAGTATTAATTCATTTGATAACAAGGCCTATGATTTGATTGCCCAACCAAACCCAGCGATGGATTACACCACAATAATGTTTGATGCTAAGAATTCAGATGACTTAAGTTTCCAAATTACTGATTTGAATGGTAGAGTTATTCGAGAAGAATTGATTCGTAAACCTTTTATAGGAAGCCATGAGATCCTTTTGGATGTGTCTGAATACGAAAATGGTGCATATATTTATCGTATTACAGATGGTTTCAATATTTCTACCGGAAAATTGGTTGTAGCCCAATAAATAAGAAATACAGATCACAAAATATTGATAGGCATCCAATTGGATGCCTATTTTGTTTTAACAAAATCACCTAGCAGAGTAATACCGTTCGGAGATATTAATCTAAACCAAAATTGACCATTTAAGTGATTGGGTAAAATATTTAATGGTATCTCTTCATCTTGAACATTCTCTAAAGAAAATACTTTAGTTCCGTCAAGCGAATAGATAGACAGTAAATAACTTTCTGTTTTGGGGTTGGCAAACAAAATTTTGCTGGAAAAATCGATAGGATTTGGGTACAATTGATATTGCCCTTTTTCCTTATGAATAATTGGCAGGGGATTCGAAAAGCCTTGTGTACCCAAAACCAATCTATAGTAATTTTTACTGTTGATTCTGGGAGATGTATGCAAGAATTCAAAAGGAACAGGTGTTTCTTCCCCGCCGCATATGCCTTCAATTTGTCCCACCTGATTGAACACAATAGAATCTGTACTATGTTCGATAATTGTTCCGTTGCAACTTTTTCCAGCTTCAATGGTCCATTTCAACAGAATTTGATTTCCACTGCTGAATGCGTTGAAGTCTAATATAATTGGATGAAAGTCTTGGCTGCGGGAATAATTTGCAACCAAAAGCAAGAATATGATTAAGTACCTAGTCATAGGTTTGATTGACACAAGATACGCAAAACGGAAAAATTTATTGGTCAGGGCTCGGACAAGCGGACACATTCTTGCCAGAGAGCATCCTTTGAGGGAGCAGGTGCTGTAATTTCCATATCTTCCTTTTTTACCGGATGTAAGAACCTAAGCTTTCGGGCGTGCAAACAGATTGATCCGTCCCGATTAGAACGTTTCGCACCATACTTAAGATCGCCCTTAATGACACTTCCAATTGCGCTCAACTGCACCCTGATTTGGTGATGTCTTCCAGTTTTCGGATGTATTTCTACGAAGAAATAATTACTCGTTCGACCTAATAAGTTATACCGCAATTGACACTTTTTACTTCCTTTTACTTCCTTTTCGTAACCTCGAGATTTGTTCTTTTTTTGGTCTTTTTTTAGGAAATGGGTTATGAGTTCATTTTCAAGAGGAGGTTTTTGCTCACACACGGCCCAATAGACTTTTTCCACAGTCTTATCCTGGAACATCTGATTTAATCTGGCCAGAGCTTTGCTCGTTTTCGCGAACATTACAACACCGCTAACAGGTCTGTCCAATCGATGTACGGTTCCTAAAAAGACATCCCCGGGTTTATTGTATTTCTTTTTCAGAAATGTTTTTACTTCATCGGCTAAACTGATGTCGCCAGTTTTATCGCCCTGAACTATGTCTGACGCCCTTTTGTTAACAGCGATAATATGGTTGTCTTCGTACAGTACTTCTAAATTATTCATCGCTGTTGCCAAGATTTGAAAGATATCTCAATATTGTTCCTTTTCACTAGGGAATTCTAGTGATTTAACATCAGCAATGTAATTGGTAAACGCTCCTTTCATTTCTTGATAAAGATTGTGGTACCTCCTTAAAAATCTTGGGGAAAATTCTTGAGTAATTCCAAGCATGTCGTGGACAACAAGAACTTGGCCGTCCACGACATTTCCAGCTCCGATTCCGATAACTGGAATTTGCAGAGTCGCTGCCACTTTCGAGGCCAATTCGGCAGGAACCTTCTCTAGAATTAACGCGAAGCATCCTGTCTCTTGCAGTGCCAAAGCATCTTCTATCAGCCGATCGGCTTCCTCTTCGTCACGTGCTCTTACCGTATATGTGCCAAATTTGTAAATGCTTTGCGGAGTCAATCCAAGGTGTCCCATTACTGGAATTCCAGCCGTCAAAATTCGATGCACAGATTCCTTAATTTCTCGTCCCCCTTCTAGTTTTACAGCATGTGCTCCCGATTCTTTCATTATTCGAACCGCTGAATCCAAAGCCGATTTTGAATTTCCCTGGTAAGTTCCAAATGGTAAATCCACTACAACTAAAGCCCTTTTCACCGCACGAATTACGGACGAAGCGTGGTAAATCATCTGGTCGAGGGTAATAGGCAAGGTTGTTTCATGACCTGCCATTACATTGGAGGCCGAATCACCTACAAGGATAATCTCCGTACCAGCCTCGTCAACAATTTTGGCCATTGAATAATCGTAGGCTGTAAGCATCGAAATTTTTTCATTTCGAAACTTCATTTCCTGCAAAACGTGCGTGGTTACTCTTTTGATTTCTTTGTGCACAGACATAGACTACAATGTTTTACGCCAAAACTACATGGAAATGCCAGTAGCTCATGGCAGAAGCAATTAGAACCAACTAAGCGGATGAACAGTTGGTTCCAATTGCTTTGTTAAAAAATCTTTACACAGCTTCACAAGTGAATTCCATTTCAAGATAAGAATTACCTGTAAAGAATGAGCTGAAATTGATTAGTTAACGAATTCCTCCTGACCGAAGTGAAATTTAGCTTCTATTTCCGCGTTTTCGTCGCTATCGGAACCATGCACAGCGTTTCTTCCAATAGATTCTGCATACAGTTTTCTTATCGTTCCTTCTTCGGCTTCAGCAGGGTTGGTTGCGCCAATTAGTTTTCTAAAATCTTCAACTGCGTTGTCTTTTTCCAATACCGCAGCTACAATTGGACCAGAAGTCATGTATTCAACCAACTCTCCATAAAACGGACGTTCCGCATGAACAGCATAAAATTCTTTGGCTTGATAAGTAGTTAACTGCCTGTATTTCATTGCTGAAATTCCAAATCCTGCATCTGTAATTTTCTGAATAATATTACCAATGTTTCCGTTTTCGACCGCGTCCGGTTTAATCATTGTGAAAGTTCTTTTTCCTGCCATTCATCGAAATTTTTAATTGGCCGCAAAGGTAAAAAAACCATTCGAACACTGAGAATGTTCGTCGGTTCAAAATATTTCTATTTTTGTTTACACCAAACTATTTAGAATTTTATATGCAAGGCAAAAAATTAAATTTTGCACGACTTTTTATCCTTTCACTTGTCCTTTCATTTTCTGCATGTACTAGCGAGAAAAGTGAATCAACTGAGAATCAGGTTAAAGTAGAGGTCTCTCAAAAGGTTGAAGATCCAAGTAACCCAAAACAAAAGGAAATGCGCAGTACCATGAAATATTCGGTGCCAACGCCTAGCGAACTTTTTGCAATCATTAAAAATCATGAGGGCCCCATAGAAACAAGTTTTCTTCATGATGCCGATTTACACGCCCAGTATGTTGCAAAACAAGATCAAGCATTAGTGTTTGGTGTTTACGTTGCTGATTTGGCATATTCCAGCGCATTTTCAGACAACACTAAAAGCGTAAAATATTTTTCTACACTTGGTAAAATTGGTGAAGAGTTGGGGATAGCCGCTGCATTTGATGAAGTGTTGGACGGTGGAACGTACGATCAATTTGAAAATAGTGACTCCGTGGGGATAATTTCTTCGGAGGCTTTTTATAATGCTTATGCTTATTTAGAGGAAAATAAGAGAGGCGATATTTTAGCCCTAATTGTTGCCGGAGGATTTGTGGAGAGTCTGCATATTGTTACCAACATGGTTGGAGATTATGATGCAGGAAACCCTCTAATTGATAGAGTATCAGATCAGAAATACACAATAGATAACCTTTTGGGGTTCATGGATAAGTACAAAGAAAACTCTGAAGTGTGGCAAGTTATGGAAAAGCTTAACGAATTGAAGCAGCTTTTCGAAGGCATAGCAATGGAAGAAAGTGCTGACGAGGTTGGTACAGAAGACGTCGATGGAGCCACAATGATTTTAGGCGGCGGTGAATTGAAGATTGATGCTACATCCTTCGAGAAGATAAAGGCTAAAACGTCTGAATTAAGATCTAGTTTTGTTTCGGTTGTTTGAGAGAAGGTAGGTGTTGAAATATAGGTCTTTACTAATATTATTGATTTCGGGATCGCTTTATGGGCAGCAATGTTTTGAAATGGCCGAAAAGTGTAATTCTGATTTTAGATCGGGTTTTAGGTTTAATGGCCAATCAAAAAGTGGAGCCTTTATCAGTGGCGATACAGCTAGGTTGTCCATAGTCGTGTATAAGGGCATGGAGTATAGAATTACCTTTTGCAGTCCCCTGCACCCAGAGATAAACGGCCTTTTTCAGTTTCAGATTTACGAAACCGTAACCCAGGCGAAATGGGAATACGAGAATGGTAAGCCTCAGGTCTCCTCGAATCCACATGTTAATCCAACAAAAAAGGAAAGTGACGGAGAGAATGATAAGAGCCAATTAGTGAATTCGTCCAAATCATCCGAAACACCTGCATCACCAAAAAAGAGAAAGCGTGTCTACAGAAAAGTAGAAGTGCTTAGATATGACAATACACAGGATGAAATGGCCCAGGAGTGGACATTTATATCATCAAAGACAAGAAAGTTGATTGTGAAAATGACCGTACCAAGTGTTTCTGATCAAGAAATAAAGCGAAAATTGACTAAGAAAAAACATCAACTTGTGGCTGAAAATTATGTGTGTGTTGGGATTCTTTTGGAGCATCAACCGGCAGCCAAGTTAGGGCTCAAATAAGTTTAGTAAAACCTGCTAGACCCTAAATTTGGATGATAATTGGCTAAGAACAACTCCTTTTTTATACTTGCACTATGAAAGAATTTGTGGGTATAAATGAATTATGGGAAAAAATAATTCAGGCGAAACATGTTGTTATAACATCGCATAAGTCTCCGGATGGCGACGCAGTTGGTTCTAGTTTAGCACTCAAGCATTTTCTAGAAAAACATCAGCTTGATGTAGAGGTCGTGCTGCCAGATATTTTTCCACATTTTCTCAAATGGTTGCCATGTTCTAATCATATTTCGATTTATGATTTTCATCCTGCCAATGTTACGGAAAGGGTTCAACGTGCAGATGTTATTTTTTGCCTGGACTATAACGAGCCAAGCAGAGTTGGAAATTCACTTTCTGCTCTGATTACTGAATCTGACGCGGTCAAAGTAATGATCGACCATCATGTTGATCCAGCTGAATTTGTAGACTATTGCTATTCTGACACAAGCCAATGTTCTACCGCACAAATGGTGTATCAGTTTATTGAGGCACTTGGCCAGGAAGGTCGGGTTGATCAAGATATCGCAGCATGTTTGTATACAGGTATTGTTACTGATTCTGGTTCGTTTCGATTTTCAAGTGTAGATGCAGAAACGCACAGAATTACAGCGCGACTGCTGGAAACTGGATTAAACCATGCAGAAATTCATCAAAATATATATGATTGCAATACTAAGGATCGGCTAAATTTAGTTGGTTACGCATTGTCCAATAAATTGGAGGTCATAGAAGATGGGAAAGTGGCTTTTGTTCAACTGACTTTAGCAGAAATGGAAAGGTTCAATTTCAAAAAAGGGGATACGGAAGGACTAGTAAATTACGCATTGTCAATTCAAGGGGTGGAAATTGCTGCCTTTTTTCGAGAATCAGAGGATATAACCAAGATTTCTTTTCGTTCTAAAAAATATGCCAAGGTGAATCAGTTGTCATCCGATAATTTTGAAGGAGGAGGACATGTTCATGCTGCTGGCGGGAGAGGAACCAACGGACTTCAAGATGCGGTTGATAGATTTCGACAAGTGGTGGCTAAATATTTATAAGATGCGGATAGCTTTGTTATCGATGGCTTTAATTTTTTTCGGTTGTAATTCTAAGCCGAAACAAAAGCCAGAGCCATTTAATAAGATCCTTCCCAAGGAAGAATCGATTGCTTTAAATGCTCAGTTAATCAAAGAAGAGAATTTCTTGATTGATCAGTATGTATCTCGATTACCGATGACCATGAATAAAACAGAATCTGGATTACGCTATGCAGTGATTAGTTCCGAGAATGTTGGTCAGGATTCTGCCAGGACAATGAAGTTGGCAACGATTCATTTTAACCTTAGGTTGCTGAACGATTCGATACAATATTCTAGTTACGATCATGAACCCGTTCAGTTCCTAATAGAAATGGACAATGTTGAATCGGGTTTACATGAAGGAATTACCCACATGAAAACTGGAGACAGTGCAAGGTTTATTTTGCCTTATTATTTGGGACACGGTTTAGTGGGTGACTATGCTAAGATTCCCCCGGCCACCTCTATTATAATTGATGTAAGGTTGTTAGATGTTAAGGATCCATAATTTCTATAGTTGCTCTGCATTTATTTGTTTGATGCTAACCTGTTTTGGGTGCAACCAATCCACGGCCGATGGGTTTGTGAAAAACGATTTTGATGTTTGGTATCAATACAACGATGTGGTTACAGAGGGCAGGCGGGTTTTGCGAGGAGACTGGGTTGCGGTGCGGATGATTGTTTCCGACTCAGCAGGGCACGAACTTTACAATTATAGATTACATAGTGTAGATCGAATGTGGTTACTTCACACAATGAATTCTGGGGGCTTGGTTAGCAAAAGTTTGGTGGGTTTTTCGGAAGGAGACAGTATTACGCTAAAGCTTGATCAGGAGCAATTTATAAATGATACGATAAGCAGTCGGATGGTTGAATATTCTACTTCAGGAGCAGTCAAAGTATCTTTTAGGATTCTGAAAGTGGGAAATAAAAATGAAGTTGAAGACTTTAAAGAGGAAGCACTTGATTTGATTGAATTGAATGAACTGGGTAGATTTCATAATGTTGTAGATCGGCTAAAGCAAACTGACAGCGTTTTTTTTCTGGATGGAGTTGCGGTGTACGGTTATGAACGTGGAAAAGGAGGAAAGTTAAAATATGGGGAGAACTTCTGTATTTCTTATCGTTTAAATTTGTTAGAAGGGAAATTATTGTACGAAAGCAAAGATCCTGAATGTTATGTTTACGGCGTTCAAGACCAGTTTATTCCTGGTTTGGGAATTGCCTTGAGGGAACAACCTATTGGTACTAAAATGAACTTGTTAATTCCAGGAGAGCGAAGTTTTTCTAATCACGGTTTTATCAAAGGAATACTTCCATCGTACAGTTCCATTTTTGCTACCGTAAGTATTGATTCAGCTTTAACTATGTGAGTGGTCCTGAGAGGAGTTCTTTTATTTGTGGTGTTGATAGCAGAAGTTGGTAAGTTAGCGTAATAATAATGTGGCCAGAAGTTAGTTTCTTTGGGGAGTTAAGGAATTTACTTGGGATAAAATCTTTTGGCATAGATTGGATAAGTAGATAGCGAATAATATGTTTAAATCTAGTACTACAGCTTGGATCGGAGCCTTCTTAGGTTTAGTTTTTACGAGAAGCATTTGGGGAGCAATCACTGGATTTTTCGTTGGTTCTTTATTTGATAAAACTAAGTCGGAAGAAGGAGAAAGACGTGGGACATTTGCAGGAAGATCTGTACACCACGATTATGATTATTATAGGGGTCGAGTAACGTCAAATGATTTTGGAATTTGTCTGCTAATGTTATCTGCTTCAGTTATGAGGGCGGATGGAAAGGTGATGAAATCGGAGTTGGATTTTGTGAAACAATTTTTCACTCGAAATTTCGGTTCACGACAGTCTTCCGAGTACATCCGTTTGTTACGAGATATTTTAAATCATGATTTTCCATTGGAGGATGTTTGTTATGACATCCGGCGGACAATGGCAGATGTCCAAAGACATTTGTTGATTCAATACCTTTTTGGAATAGGTCAAGCCGACGGCCACGTTTCGCAGGCTGAAATTGGAGTTATTGAAACGATTGCAAGAAATCTAGGTCTTACAAAGGCGGAATTTGAATCAATTTTATCCATGTTTCATAAGAATTTGTCCAATTCATATAAAGTTTTGGAGATAGATGAAACGGCAACTGATGATGAAGTGAAAAAAGCCTATCGGAAAATGGCCGTAAAGCATCATCCAGATAAATATGCCAACATGGATCAGTCCCATCAAGAAACAGCAAAACAAAAATTTCAGAAGGTTCAAGAGGCATACGAGGATATTAAAAAAGAGCGTGGTTTGATTTAATCGGTCAGTTCCAAAGTCCGATTTTGTTGCTCTGAGCTGTAATTTTGCCCCCTGTTATGCCGGTCATTTCATTCTAATTACTAACTTTCTGACGCCTTACTTATTTCACCCAATGATACACCGCCCAACATTGTATCTGTTTTTTGTTTTTGTAAACCTAGATTTAAGCGCTCAAATTGGTTTAGAGTCGCGCCAAATTGATTCGTTGATTGCCATTGATTCGGTTAACCGAATACAGCGGATGGAGCAATATTATTTGGAAGGAATGGAGGCAATGCGCTTAGGAATGTCGTTTGAGGCGATTGAAAAATTTTCGGCTGCCTTGTTAGTCGATTTCGATTTTGAAGAAGCATTGATGCAGAGAGGTATGGCTTATACCCAAAGACGTCAATACGAGCTTGCCATTCGAGATTTTGATCATATTATAGAGCTGAATCCAAAGTCCGACGAAGCGCATTATTATAAAGCTGAGGTAGCGGTCAAAAGGCGAGAACTAGACCAGGCTTTGCAAGACTATATGGGGGCAATTGAAGCAAATTCAGAGGTTGCTGAATATTTTTACAAGGTTGGTGAATTGTATTTTCAAAAGCAAGAGTTTAAAAGCGCGGTAAAGAATTTTGACCACGCAATTCGTTTGGATCCTCAATTTGCCAGGGCGTACAATGATCGTGGCAGTGTATACTTACAGACGGGTGATTTCAAGGCAGCTATTGCGGACTATAAAAAAGCAATTTCGATTAATCGAAGGTTTAAATTTGCTTACAATAATTTGGGGTCTGCACTGCGAGTTTCCAAAAAATACAAGCAAGCCATTTCGGCATATACCAAAGCAATTAACCTAGATTCTGACTACCATTTGGCCTTTAATAATCGGGGTTTAGCCAAGTTCTATTTAAAGGATTATCAAGGAGCAATTGATGACTTTAATCGGGCCATTAGATTGGAAGCCAGTTATTGGATAGCATTTAATAATCGAGCAGCAACGTATGTAAAAATGGAAAAGTGGGGAATGGTAATAGATGATTGCGATAAAACCATAAAGCTTAATGCTAATTCACCATCTGCTTATTACAATCGTGGAATTGCCAGGGAAATGCTTCGGGATATGTCCGGAGCGTGCTCAGATTGGAAAATTGCCAGTAGTTTGGGACTGAGTGTTGCAAGTAAGTATTACGAACAAACTTGCATGGAGTGATGCGAGCGAAGTTTCTTTTATTGATAAACTGGATGTGTTGTGCACTAAGTATTAATGCCCAAAATGTTGAGTTTGCAGCGAGTAATTTTCCCGACCAAAAAAAGGAGTTGAAGGACGCTTATACGTTTGTTCGAGACGGTAATTTATTGTTTGAAGAAAGAAATTATGTAAAGGCAATACCTTCGTACAGATTGGCGTACTCTTTTAATCCGCGGAATGCTGAGCTAAATTTCAAAATGGGTGTATGTACTTTTTATTTGGAAAAGTATAAGACGGCTTTAACCTATTTGACGAAGGCAGAAAGTTTAGATTCATCATGTCACGAGCTACTGTACTTTTACATTGGTCGTAGCTGTCATATACTAGGAAAATTCGAAGAAGCCATTGAGGCGTACCAAGCTATGATTAATGGCGCTCATGCAGTAGGTAGATTTAAAGGATTTTTGCCAAGATCGAAAAAGGGTGTTGCGGAATGCCAAAACGCCATCAAATTAAAAGCGGATCCAGTGCGCGTTTGGGTAGATAATCTTGGAGAAAAGGTAAACACAATTTACCCTGAATATCGACCGCTTGTGGTGGCCGACGAAACCCAGTTGTTTTGGACGGCAAGAAGGAACGATGGAGTAGGAGGAAGAGCAGCGGTTGATCTTGCTGCTAAACGTGAGTTTCGCGAAGATGTTTTTTATTCTAGAAAAACCGAAGAAGGCTGGAAAAAAGGGTCTAATATGGGGGAGACGATAAACAGTAGAGGACATGAGGCCGGTGTTGGTATTTCTAGTGACGGTCGAACATTGTTTGTTTTCCGCGCCGATGATGGTCAGGGGGATATTTATCAAACCAACTCGGTTAACGGATTCTGGGGAGATTTGAAAAAAATGGGACCTCCAATTAATTCTGATAGCTCCAATGAAACAAGTGCATGCTTGGGTTATAACGGAAGGCAACTCTATTTTACATCTGATCGTGAAGGCGGATTCGGAGATCAGGATATTTGGGTGTGTAATTGGGATGCACAAAATTCTCGATGGGGTGAAGCACAAAATTTAGGCCCGGTTGTAAATACAAAATATAAGGAGACCTCTGTGTTTTTGCATGCAGATGGACGTACAATGTACTTTGCGTCCGAAGGGCATAATTCAATTGGAGGACTGGATATTTTTGTTTCTCGAAAAAATGAAAATAATGAATGGGGAGTTCCAATGAATGTTGGATATCCTCTTAATTCACCCAAAGACGATGTTAGCTTAGTTTTATCAGGAAGTGGACGTAGAGGTTATTTTGCAAGTAACAGATATGGCGGATTTGGCAAAAAGGATTTGTACATGGTTACATTTCTGGGAAGTCGTAAGGAACCTGTGCTGGAATCGGAGGATAATTTATTAGCGTACTGGAGTGAACCGGTTCGGTCCACTTTGGTGCAAGAGAATATCAACGTGATTGAAAGCGATCTGTTAATGCTTACCGGAGTAGTATCGGATGCGCGGACGCATAAAGCGATGCACGCTAAAATTCAACTGGTAAACAACAGAACTGGTAAGGTTGCGACTGAAATTTGGTCGGATAAAGGTTCTGGTCAATATTTGCTTTGCTTGCCCGCAGGATCAGATTATGCGGTAGTTGTTAGTGAACAAGGTTATCTTTTTGAATCCGCAAATTATAATCGAACGATTAGTTCTGGATTTGTAAAAGAGGAACTGGATATCCAATTGCAACCTATTCGAGTTGGTAAAAGTATTCGGCTTGGCAATGTGTTTTTTAAAACGCATTCTGAGCAGCTGACCGACAAATCGGAATTCGAATTGGAGCGATTGGTTGATATGTTAGAGTCGAATACTAATTTAAGGGTTTTGGTATCAGGTCATGTTGATAGTGAAAACTCGGTGAATGATAATGTTACACTTTCCCGAGAGCGTGCGAAGAGCGTTGTGGATTATTTGTTAAATAAGGGCATTAATTCAAATCGGCTTGATTACATAGGGTATGGAAATCAACGTCCAATTATTTCTACTGAGCGCATCATATTTTTGAAAAGAGAAGCAGATAAATGTAAGGCGCGCAAAACTAATAATCGAGTTGAGGTTAAAATTATTAGCCAGTAACGGAGTTATTCAATTTCGCTGGACAATTTTTCAAATTGTTCATCCGATAATTTGCTAATAATCGTAAACTCAGTTCTTCTGTTCATTTGACGTCCTTCTGGATTATCCGACCCATCAGGATGGGTGTTTGGTGCAACAGGCCTCGACTCACCATGACCTTCTGAACGTAATCGTTCCTTATGTATTCCTTTTGAAACAATATGTTTTACTACCGACTTTGCTCTTTTCTCAGACAATTTTTGATTGTATTTATCTGAACCTTTACTATCCGTATGCGATTCTATTTTTACAATCAAACGAGGGTTTGCAACAAGTACGCTAACTAAGCTTGAATCTAGTGCAGTAACTGCTGCTGGTGTTAGTTTAGCACTGTTCATTTCAAAATAGATTCCCGGAAGTACAATAGGTTGCTCAGGGATTTTTTGCATCTGAATTTCCTTGTCGAAACTTGTCGATGAATCTACTGTTTTGGTGGAAATGCTGTCTACATAATTGAAGTAGCCATCTTTTTTAAATTCGATTTCGTAATCTATACCATGTTGAATTTCCAAATTGTATTTGCAATCGGTAGGATTCACGGTCTTTGCAAGGTAGCGTCCTTCTTCGTTTTTGATGTATAAATTTACTTCGAACCCTTTGATGCATCCATTTGAACCTTTTACGGATCCACCAACATTGATATCAAGGTATTTAGAAAATTCAAAGCTGTAAATATCATCGCAGCATGTTTTGTTGAGCAGTGCCGATCCTCCTTCTCTGTTGGAGACAAAGAACCCACCTTTTTTGTTGTGGTTAAGTGTATAATCTAATTCATCAGTTCCAGTGTTAATTCCTTTTCCTGCATTAATGGCTGGTTGCCATTTTCCTCTTTCACCTTCTGTGTGATAGACATCTAGTCCACCAAACCCTGGTTTACCATTCGAGCTGAAATACAAGGTTCGAGTTTCTAAATCATAAAATGGGGTCATTTCATCACCCACTGTATTGATTTTTGATCCAGCGTTTCGTGGTTTTTTATAAGTCTTTTTACGCGGATTGTACTCGGTGTACCAAATATCCAATCCACCTTTACCTCCGGGCCTGTCTGAAACGAAATAAATTACTTCTCTGTTCTTCTTTGACTCTCTTCCAACAGTTGGCTGTGTTGTAGTGAAATCGGGTATATTAATTAGCGCATTCATTTCTGTTGCTTTGCTCCAATTTGAACCATTGCGCTCCGAATAGTAAAGCTTACAGATAATCTTATTTTGCCAATTCTTTTTACACTTAGTAAAATAAAAACGTTTACCGTCTGCAGAAAATGCGCCATTTCCAACATGCGCATCTTCACTGTTGAAGGGGCCTTTTAATTCTCCTTGTGGAACCCATTTGTCATTTACTTTTTTCGCCTCATAAAATTTACGAAGTGGAATTTCTAGGCTATCGTGTTTGTCGATGTCGTAGTATTTAACCTTGTTCGCTTTCAAACTCCCATATATCATAGATTCTTCGTCTACAGAAATTGGCGAAAACTCTACATGTGGATTGTTAATTGTGCTATCCAGCCTAGATACAATTACATCTGAAATGGCTTCGTTTTTGGCCAACTCAATTCCGCTTAGCATCGATTTGCAAAGTTTACGGTATTTACGATTGGTAACGTTTCTAAGCTCTTTTTTGAATTTCAATAAGTCGTTTTTTGCCTCATCATATTTGCCTTGAGACATTTTCATTTCCGCTAAGTAAAACCGGCTAGTTGGAAATTCGCCGCTTGCGTTCTGCGTCAATTCTTGAAAGACTTGTTCTGCCTCTGCGTAGTTTCTTGCTTGCTTAAGAAGAATGCCGTATTTAAACTTTACGTCATTGTTGTCTGGTTTTCTCTTGAGCCATTCGCCGTAACAACCTAATGCTAGATAGGCATCGCCAAGCCGTTCAGCATGCCTAGCGGTTTGTCTCACTTCTCTAATACTCATTGCATTGAGGTTAACAGAATCAATATCTTGACTATGCAATGACTGGTGTGAGAGGTTGCAAAGGAGTAGGCCAACAATTAATTGAAGCCTGGAGTTTAATATCTGTCGCACGGTATTGAAAGGTTTTTCGGACTATAAAGCGGAGCAGTATAGGTAAGTGAAAGTTCGAAGGAGCTTTTTCTTTGTGACCCTTTGCTCAGGTCCGAAGTATTAAAATCGTAGCTAAATCCAAGTTCAAAATCATCGTAAGCAAAGCCCACAACGGGAATTGCTGCATCAACGTTTCTGAAAAAACCATGTCGGTATACGGCTCCAGCAAAAACTGACTTGAATTTGTTAATGTTGAGTTGTCTGCGAACAAGTGATCCAAGAATTAAATCCTGGGCTTTGGTAGTCCACATATAAAGTAGTTTTGGCTCAACCGACCATTTACTATTTAGGTCGTGTTGAAATTCCGAATGGATTACCTTTCTTACTCTTCTTCGTTCTTTATGTTGATTGAAGTAAGTATCCTTCGGACGAATGATATGATTTAATGCAATACCAGCTGTTGCTTTCCACATTCCTAGTTGCTTTGACCAAGCAATTCCAATATTCACATCAGGGTGCTTTTGTTCTGCACGAAGCGATGATTCCTGATTACTTAGCTCAGAATCAAATTTTCCTTGATCATAAACCCACTGGTTTGGAAAAGTTTGATTATCCAAATTAGTTGATTTAAGGACCAATCCTACCTGTAAGCCAGCGCTAATCCAATGACCGTTAATTGTTTTGGCGTACGAACCTGAAAACATGACTTTCATGGTATTTAAACCGAAAGCACTAAATTGATCCTTAGCCACCAAAATTCCAGCGTCGATTTGGTCGTTATAGCGAAAGAACTTTTTTGTAACCCCGATTAAATTCGTAGTCAATGGTTCTCCCATTTCCCTCCATTGATTCCGGTGATTTCCGCACACTTTAAAATCACCGTCATATTGAGCGGCAACTGCCGGGTTTAGGTTTAGTTGGGCTGTATAAAACTGCGACAAATGGATGTCCTGCGCGAAAAGAATCGTAGGCGCCAAAACCAAAAATAAAAGTTGAATTCTTATTACCATAACTTAGGATTTGAGTTAAGATATGATTCGACCATTTTCTTGAATTGGTCATTTGAGAAACTACAAATACAAGCGTCAGGATAATTAGACATTATGTTCCCTACTTCTGGGGTATAATAATCTCCGTTGGCGTCTTTTTTCATGGAGATAAATCGGCAAGTATTGTCAACATACATGGACGGTGGGTCTCCATCTACATAAGGATCAGCTGGAGTATCGCAAATTTTATCTCCTTTCGTTGTACAATTGCCGCCGTCAACCAATTCTATTCCACTACCTTTAAAAGTGTTTTCTAGTCCGAAGAAATGTCCCATTTCGTGAGACAGCGTAGCTCTCAATGTAACAGATGTTTTTGTGCAGACGACACCTCCAACTGAATTTTTGCCAATTCCGTCAAAAGTTGCATACCCAGGAGGAAAACCCTTATCGACAATTTTGTCAACGTAAAACAAATTTATTCTTGACGAATCATGGTATTCCGTTATTAGCTGACCGAACTCATTTTTGATTACAAGACTGTCGTACTGAAAATTGTCGATATATCTGAATTCACAAATCTCGAAACTAACACAAATTGGATTGAAGTCAGTGTTTAATTGTGCAACTGCAGTTTTGATATCCTGTTCCGTTATATTCGCTTGAACAAGACTGTCTTTGACAATGTGCGTAACAATCAGAAATTTCTTGTTTAAACAGGGAAGACTCTCATTTTGAGCATGGGTTAAACTTAACCCATAGAAAAACAAGACCCCACACACCCACAATGATATAATGTTGATTTTCCTCATTTTACAAACCTAATTTGCGCGACAAAACTAAATAAAATTATTTTGTTGCCTAGAAATATTTAAGTTTTAATTACATTCGCAGCCGTAAAGTAAGATCTTTGTAATCAGTTTTTTGCACAGTAGTATGAAAAGAGCATTTCCACTTATAGTAGGTTTATTGGTATCTGTAATTTCGGTTTTTGCCCAAACGGCAAATGTTACTAAAGGATGTTTTCCTTTGGACGTGAAGTTTACTGCCGCTTCAGGAATGTCCACGTATTTTTGGGATTTTAAGGATGGTACTACCTCTCAATTGGCTAATCCCAGCAAGACATTTACTAAGGAGGGTAAATTTGTTGTTAGCTTACATGCGAGTGCAGGTTCTGCGGCCGTTGGCACGGTTGCCATTGATGTTTATAAACAACCAGTTCCAAAATTTACAACTGACACTACCAAAGGATGTGCTCCATTGCAGGTGAAATTTACCGATAATACAGATGTTCCTCAAGGTTATACTATTACCGGTTATAAATGGGTGTTTACAGGTGGAGGATCGGCCGAAGGTTCTCCTGCTAAATATTCATTTGGTAAGGGTGATTATGATGTGTCTCTGCAGCTTGTTACAAGCGATCCATCTTGTAATGCAACCAAATTGTACAAGGATGTAATTTCTGTATCCAACCAGCCGAAAGTTTCAATCACAACAGCTCCTGCACCTGCGAAAAGTTGTACAGCCCCGTTTACGGTGAAATTTACTGGAAATGCAACGGTTGATAACGGTACGCCAACTTATGAATGGGATTTTGGTAATGGACAAACTTCCACTTCAAAAAGTCCGTCGAATCAAATTTATTCGCAAAAGGGAAATTTTAACGCGAAATTAACTGTAAAGGATGGAAACGGTTGTTCGGGGACTAGAAACGTTCCAGTTATTATCGGAACTCCCCAAGCAAGTTTTAGTATTCCTGATACGGTTTGTATCAATGAGCCTGTAACATTGGTGAATAATTCTCCTTCAGGACCTTATAGCTGGACGTTCGGTTCTGATGCAACACCCTCCACTTCCAGTCAAGTAACGCCAACCGTCACATTTTCCAAGTCGGGGTATTACAATGTTAAATTAGCTCTCGGTGGAGACTGCCCGGATGATACCACTATTACGGTGTTTGTAGAAGAAGTAAAGGCTGAATTCACGTCAAGTTTGCCATATTCGTGCTCGTGGCCGATGGCCGTTGATTACACACCAGTTTATGTCGGTGCAACGGAATATGAATGGAAGTATTACAATGGAAACACATCCTCTGGTTTTAATGGAGGCTATACTTATGTTAAAGAGGATACCAACGATTATTCTGTCAATGGACCTAATGAAATCAACTATTACTTTGAGACGGTTCTGACAGTGACTTCTTCTGCAGGGTGTACGGATACTTATGTTCATGTTGATACAATGCACTTACCAAATGCAAGAATTTTTCCAGATGTAGTTGATGGTTGTGTGCCACTAACAGTTACGTTTAATGATTCAAGTATTTCTAATGAACCCATTACCAATTGGGATTTTTATTTCGGTGATGGCAATAAATTTAATGGAACCACGGATGCATCTCAAACCCATACGTATACTAAAACAGGAGAGTACAATGCTTACCTAATTATCACAAATGATAAGGGGTGTAAGGATACATCTTATTTCAATCCAATTAAGGTTGGAGATAAATTGCAACCGGATTTTAGTGTTTCTGAAACCGAAATTTGTATTGGAGAGCAGGCGTCCCTAAGTGCAATTGCCTTTCCACTTGAGGATAGTGTTGATACTTGGCATTTCTCTGGGGATGGAGATCGTGTTTTTCATTGCACGGATAATTCATCCGTAAATTGGACTTTTAATGATGAGACAGGTCCTCAGGACATTTCCTTAACAGTTGGATTTAATGGGTGTTATTCAACCAATAAAAAACAAGGAGTTCTCAATGTAAAGGGGCCAATAGCAAGGTTTAGTTTTTCTGGAACTTGCGATAAACCTTATGATATAGCTTTCCAAAATGAAAGTAAGGATGCTTCTGAATTATCGTGGAATTTTGCAGATGGAAATAATTCAACAGTCAATAATCCGACCCATAAATACTCTGCGCAAGGGGACTTTTCTGTAACATTGACCGCAAGGAACCCAGGAACCGGATGCCCGGATCAAGTCGCGACCAGAACTGTGAAAATTCGAGAAGTTAAGGCAGATGCAAAAGTAGATTCGTTGATTTGTAGAGAAATTCCGGTTACGTTTGATGGGTCAGCAACTCAAGGTGTTGATGGTAATTGTGGAAAGGGATACACTTGGCATTTTAGTGATCCAACCATGCGGCCGGTTACAACCCAAAACGCTTCTGAAAATTTCAGTTTTGCGAATTCCGGAAGTCATACTATCATTCTGGTGGTGGAGGATATTCATGGATGTACAGATACCGATACCGTAAAAACTAGGGTATTTGGTGTGGATGCTAGTTTTACTATGAGCGATAATTTAATTTGTCTTCCCAATGAAGTAAAATATAAGAATACCACAATTAGCGATACCACAACCGCTTCATGGAGTTGGAGTTTTGGAGATGGTGCCGGTTCGAAAGATTCTTCCACTAGCCATGTATACACAGCCGGAACTACTTTCATTGCAACCTTGACAGCTAAGGATACACTAGGGTGTCAGGATGTAGTTTCCAAAACGATCAACACATATATTCCTACTAACGATATTGTTGTAACTGCTGATACCAACGCTTGTTTGGGAGAGAAATTGACGTTTACAGCGGCTAATACCAGCGGTTTTAGCTTTGATTGGGACTTTGGAAATGATAGTACAAGTGATAGAGTGAGCAGGGAATTAGCTTATGATTCTACTGCGACTTATGATGTTCGATTAATTTTCACCGAAAATATATCTGGTTGCGTTGATTCAACTTTTACCAAGGTTATTGTGAAGGCAGTGCACAGTGTAAACTTTACGACGGATTATGATATGTTCGATTATTTGTGTCCGAACACGAGTGTTACTTTTACCGACAGTTCGGTAGTTACCCCAGGTTCGGTAAACTATTCGTGGGATTTGGATGATGGTAACACAAGCACCCTGCAAAATCCTGCAAAGACATTCACTTCGAATGGCGTCTATAATATTTCCTTGACTGTAACAATACCTCAACCATTTGGATGTACAAAAACGCATTCCAAGAGTTACAACGTAAAAGGACCGAAAGGAAACTTTGAAATGAATCCAGCAACGACAATTTGTAGGCTTGATCCGGTAACTTTTACATTGAAGGACACAGCAGACGTAGAGTTTTACCAGTGGGATTTTGGTGATGGAAATGTTGATTCTTTAAAAAGTCCAATTACCCATGCGTACACTTATGTTCCTCCCGGAGGAACCACTAATGTTACTTTGGTTTTGAGTAACAAGGATGGATCTTGTCCAAAGTCAGCAGTTAAACAAGTTAAAATTCACCAAGTTGTGGCAGATTTTATGAGAAATGGTAACGATTTGGATACGGCAATTTGCTTTGGAAAATACCCACTTGCCAATAATTCTAAAAATGTTGATTCTTGGTATTGGGATTTTGGCAACGGGCAGACCTCAACAAGTGAAAATCCAGGCGCATTAACCTTTGATTCAGCGGGAACTTATCAGGTTACGTTAGGGGTTGGAAACACACAATTAACTTGTACGAATACCATTGTGAAGACGATTATTTTACACCCTAGACCGGAGATTGAAGCCGTTGGTGATACTATTTGTGAAGGGGCGGAAATAAACTTAAGCGTTTTGAATCCTGAATCCGATTGGGACTTTGAATGGACACATCCGGAACTCGCCATTAAGGATAGTTTAACTGCCAATGCATCCTCTCAGCCCGACAAAAGTACTTCCTATCAAATTTGGGTTTCGAATAAGTTTGATTGCGAAGATTCGATTTCAATTCCGGTCATAGTTATCGAAGAAGTAACAATTCCTGATTGGGATACAACCATTGTAATGGCAGATGATGCGCAGATTCCACTGATACATTTGGTTGATTCACTTTATCACGTAGTTTGGACTCCAACAGATGATCTGAGTTGCGATAGTTGCGTGGCTCCAATTGCAGTGCAGGTAATGGATACGATTGTTTACACATTGGATATTGAGGACATTAACCAATGTAAAAAACAGACTGCCTTGTTTACTATAAATGTCTTCCCTCAAACGTTTATCGAAATGCCTACAACTTTTACTCCTAATGGAGATGGAATTAATGACATTATTTATGTCAGAGGTTGGGGCGTTAAAGAGTTATTGGCGTTCAAAATCTTCAACCGTTGGGGAGAAATGGTTTTTGAAAGTACGGACATGAATGTTGGTTGGGACGGATATTATAAAGGCATGCTTCAGAACAATGATGTTTATGTATACAAAGTGAAGGCTATGACTTGGACAAATGAAACAAAGGCATTGGAAGGTCATATTAATCTATTGAGGTAGATTGAATTCTCAAGGTGCTAAAGTATTATGATTTCAGGTGCGCGGAAAGTATTCCAGTTTCTTCGAATCAACTAGAGTAGAATGTAGGGGTGCTATCAGCTTGGAGTTATTGTAAAAATAGCCTGCTTAAAATCTTTAAACCATACAACCTCGTGCAATAAATTTTGAGGAGGGATACCTGTTAAGTATGTTATGGGAGTTAAAAAGAATGGATAACGTCTAATTGATATCCAGAAAGTTTACGCTTGGCAAGATCAATATTCTTAGTAAACCCAAGAATGAATCCACCGCCACCAGATCCGCATAATTTCAGATAATATGCATTACTATCGATACCTTCCTGCCATAATTTGTGGAAAATATCGGGAATCATTGGCTTAAAGTGCTGAAGAAGTATTCTTGAAAGCACTTTTACATTCTTAAATAAAGACTGATCTTCTCTGTTCAAAAATGCTTTAATGCAGGCGTCATTGTATTTGGTAAATTGGCGTTTTAACATGTTTCGGAAACCCTCTTCTTTACATTTTTCCAAGAATATATTCACCATTGGCTGGGTTTTGCCCGGACTTCCAGTATTAAGCAAAAAAATAGCGCCATTACCACTGCCTTGCTCGGGAATTCCAACCGATTCCAGTTCGTTGTTCGATTTTATCAAAAATGGAAGGTTGAGGTAACAGATTAAAGGATCCAGTCCAGAGCTTTTACCGTGAAAAAAACTCTCTAGTTGGCCGAATATCTTTTTTAATTCCAGAACCTCTTCGCTATTGGTTGAAGTTGCAGAAATGGGCGTAATGGAGTATCTGTCGTAAATTGCTGCAACCAAAGCTCCCGATGAACCAACCCCAAAGCCCTGTGGGATGCTTGAATTGAAAACCATTCCTTTATCAAGATCAACTCTAAACCGTGTCAAGTTTAAAGGAACTGGCAACGAGTTGTTTTGGTCTAATTTCTCTAGGTGAACCAAATAGTCTTCCAAACATAAATTAGATTTTTTCTCCGAATCATCTGAAAGTTCGGTAAACTGAAGATGACCTTTGTAGAAATTGTACGGGATTGAAAGGCCCATTGAATCTTGAATAATCCCATATTCTCCGAAGAGAAGAATTTTACCGTAAAACAATGAATCTTTAATCATAACTCATGCTGTAATTGGGTAATAGAACTTGGCCCATTACCAACTCGATCACAAATATAGTGTCCATCCTGACAAAATTCAACAAGTTGATTGTTTATCAGGTCATTTACCTTTTTTTCATCGGCTTCAGGGTAAAGTAAGTGAACATTGGCTCCGGCATCGAGAGTGATACAAACGTTGGAGTCGGTTTCCTTACGAAATTCCCACACGGTTTGAATTATGTTAACCGTATTTGGCTTAATTAGCAGATAATAAGGAGATGACGTCGTCATCATGGCATGCAGCGCCAACGCCTCGGATTCCACAATTCGCGTGAATTCCGACAAATCTCCATTTTTCAATATTTGCTTAATAGAGTTTAAATTGAATTCAGCCTGCTGGAAACGACTACTAGCATATGGGTGTCCATTCATTAGGTTATGGCCGACGGAGCTTGATACTTGTTTCTCTCCTTTTTCAACAATTAATACAGAGTCGCGGTAAGTTTCAAAAACTGAATGCACATTTTCCATTGGTTGTGCAAACAGGTTTGAACTGCAGGGGAAGGAATTGTGTTGGCCCCATTGCACCACACCACCATAAATTGATCTACATGCGCTACCAGATCCAAGTCGAGCTAAAAACGAGGCTTTCTTTTGTAATTCTAATTCGGACAGGGTAGTGCCTATTTCCTGTTCAATTGTGATTAAACAAAGTGCCAAGGCGCCAAAACCAGACGCAGATGAGGCGATGCCACTTGAATGCGGAAAGGAATTGGAAGAATTCATTACCAATTTAAGCTGTCCAACAAACGGACAATATTGAATAATTCGGTCGAAAAAAGTTAGAATCTTCTTTTCAAATTTTTCATTCCTATTCCCATCGAGGAAAAATTCGATTTCAAATTGATCAGAACTATTCTTTTCAAAACACGCTATTTCAGTTTCGGTTCTGCACTCGTCTAAGGTAAAACTGATGTTAGCATTAGCAGGCAGTTGAATATCCAGTTTACCCCAATATTTAACCAAAGCAATATTGGAAGGGCATGACCATGCAAATCGCTTTCCAATTACGGATTGGGAATTACCTAGGTAAGTGTTTTCGAACAAGTTCATTTATTAACTAATAATTTACTTTTTGTATTCGCCATTGATTCAACCCCAATCGAAGCATTATCAACAAATATATGCTAGTAATCTTTCGGCAACCGTTGCCATAACAAATACCCTCCTTTTTCGTCAATTAGTTTTAGATCAGAATGTTCAATAGAAATATTCTCCTTGTCCTTAACCTTTGAAACGAAATACGCTGGTTTGTCAATTGGACCATTTAAAAGCCAGTCAGAATTATCCCGCTTCGCTGTTTCCGTAAATGGTCTTTGAAAATAAAAGTGCTGAGCGTAGCTCTTGTGATGAAGGCTTTTAATATAAACGTCCTGACCTGCAAATCGTTCATAAAATGCAATGGCTCCTCCCTGAGATAGTCTTTCAATGTTTTTTACCAATGATACAGCAGTAAGAAATAGACAAATTGCGGTTCCATAACTTACAATTGTTACTGCTTTAAAGGTGTTTGCCAGCCTTAGCTGCATCCAACCATAAATAACCACTCCTAGATAAAGCATGCCAACGCCAAACTCCCATCCGGACCAAACCAATTCTGTTGTTTTTAGGGATCTTACAAAAGTTATGTCTTTTACTGTCCCGTATAGCCATTCTTTATTCATCAATATAATTGGTCCTGCAATAAGCAGGACCGAAAACAGTATTCCAAACCCTAAAAAACAGGATGAAATCCATTTTTTTGGCACTGTCTTGTTTTTATGGATCTTGTATAGACTCCATGTTGCTAAAAATGACAAAGGCAAATAAGTCATTGATGAGTAATGAACTATTTTGGTGGTGACCACGGTAAATAATATTAGCACAACCCAAAAAAGTGATTGCATCCAAGGCTTAAAAGTGAATTTTGTTGGTTTTATTTCTCTTGTCACCAATTCTTCAAAAGCGTATATCGACATGGGGAAACAACCAATTAAAACTACAACAAAGTGATAATAAATGGGCTGGTCATGGCCGGCAACTGGTTCCGAAAGTAGTTCTATTTGATAGAGTACAAAGTTAATTAACCTTTCTGGTCCATTTTGAACCACATCAATTCCAAACGCAAGAAATGTTACAATGACAGCACCAAGTGCTAAGAGCGCAACTTCTTTCCAGGTTGTGATTTTTTTAAACTTCTTTTTTGCTCCCCAAAATCCAAGAAACGAAAATAGCAGTAAAAGAATTCCAACGGGTCCTTTGGTAATGGTAGCCAAACCAATGAAAACACCGGAAAGCAAAGCGAACTTCCTTTTCTCACGAATAACTTCATTGGCAACGCATTTGGTCAGCATGTAAACGGATGCAAAAATGAAGTAATTAAACACAGGATCGATGATACCAGATTTGTAATAGAAGTGCGGTAAAAAGCTACCGAAATACACCAGAGCCCACATGAATCCGAATTTGGGCGAAATAAGCTCTTTACCCATTTTGTACAAGGTGATAAGTGTCAAAATGCCGAACAAAGCATTGGGCAAACGAGCACTAAATTCATTGACCCCAAATAATGACATGCTTAAGGATTGAAGCCAAAAGAACAGCGGTGGTTTTTCTTCGAAAGGTGTGAAGTTAATCTGTACTTGAAAATACTCACCTGTAAGTAGCATTTCACGAGCTGATTCGGCAAAATTTATTTCATCCCAATCAAATAGGTGTACATAACCTAATAGTGGTATAAAAAACAACGCTCCGGAAAGGATTAAAATCGTTTGATAATAACGTTCATCAATTTTATTCCATGCTATCATTCTCTCTTCTTTTTAGTTAGGATTTGATATAGTCCAGCATTGGGTAGAATAATTGGATTGATTTTAGACAACGTCCAATAGCCAAGGATAGACCAAGATGTGCCAATCATAGATCCAACAGCAACATCTTCGAAGAAATGTTGGGAAAGATAAACTCTAGAAAATCCAGCTAGTACTGCACCAATTACCAATAATAGGCTCCAGCTCTTCTTTTGTGCAATTAGGGCAATAGAGCAAAAAATTGCAAATGAGGATGTGGTATGCCCTGATGGAAAACTATTGTAAGCATTCATAACTACGCCTTCAACCAACTTCAACTGATTTTCCAGAACCGCGCTAGGTCTCATCACGTGATCAAATATTACATGCTTTAGTGATAAGGTTGTTAAGCTTGCTCCCACAATGCTTACTGCCAAAACTCCGAACCACTTCAAGTTTTTCAATAATGACCCTGCTAGTAGTACTATCGCCACGAATCCACCGCCTATGTATGTTATGTATTTGAAGAAAAAATCAAAGAATGGCGAATGAAACTTGTTTATCCAAAGATGTGCCTCTTCTCGTCCAAAACTCCAATGAAACCCTAGCAGGATGCAACAGAATAATGCCTGTACTAAAATAAAGGGCCAAATATGTGTTCTAACACTTTTGGGCATTGTAACTAGCGTTTTTCCAGTAATTTCCATTTCCAAATACCGGTTCTGGACAAAAATGTTCTTACCGAACAAGCTAATACTCCTAAACCATAGGTGATGCTCCTAGCTAGATTGATTGAAGAAGCTTCTTCAAAATATTTGGTAGGACACGTAATTTCGGCTATTTCAAAATCGTTGTGTATAATTTGACAAAGCATTTGATTGTCAAAAACGAAATCATCGGAATTGTCGTTGAATTTTATTGCTTCCAAAACAGATCGTGAAAACGCCCGGTATCCTGTGTGGTACTCGCTCAACTTCTGACCAACTAATAGGTTTTGAATTAGCGTAAGAACGCGATTGAAAAAGTACTTGTAAATCGGCATTCCGCCTTTTAATGCACCGTTTCCCAAAATCCGTGATCCGAGTACTACCGAATAAACCTCATTAGCAATTAAGTACGCAATCGAGTGAATTAATTTCGGCGAATACTGATAGTCAGGATGTACCATTATCACAATATCCGCATCAATCGAAAGAGCTTTGTTATAGCAACTTTTCTGATTTCCTCCGTAACCGAGGTTTTTCTCATGTCGAATTACATGATTTACACCAATGGATTTTGCCAATTCAGAAGTATTATCGGAGCCATGATCATCCACTAACACTACCTCGTCCACAATGTCCATTGGAATTTCGCTGTACGTTTGTTTGAGCGTTTGAGCGGCATTGTAGGCTGGCATCACCACAACTATTTTTTTGCCGTTAATCATCCAATGTTTGGTAAAAAATTTCGACAAAAATATAGAAATTGACGTGACTAGCAGAGTCCATCGATAATTACTCGGATGTGTTGAACAATCTGACGAAAATATGTTGACTTGGCTGGTTTGAAATTTGATGAGATTAATGTCTCAGAATAAAGAATTATTCGTAATTACCCTATAAAATTGGGAAGGCTTTAACATTGTTTTAATTTTAGGTGGAATAATGTTGATAAGGAAAATTAAACAGGAAATTCTATTTCTTGGTTTGGCTGTGGGAGTTTTTGCGGTGCTGCAATATACTCCTCCTGGGCAGTCGTTAATTGCAGAAGTGCGTGGTTGGTTTTTGTCTATTCCAAATTTTGAGGATTTGGAAGAAGAATTTGTGTCTGCCAATGATTTAAATTGGGGTTTGGAATCGGTATTTACTGGTGAACGAAAAACTATTCAAGATTTTCTTGACAAGCCTCTAATATTACATTTCTGGGCAACTTGGTGCGGTGCATGTATCGCAGAAATGCCAAGTCTTGTGCAACTGAGCCAAAAACTTGGTCATAGGGTCAACGTAGCGATGGTTTCGTTCGAAGAATTGCCTCGGTTGAAAGAAAATTCACATTGTTTTTCCAACAAAACGCATCATTTTGTGGCAAATTCACGTATCCCTGAAGCATTTAAAGTGAGCGCGTATCCTACGACATATATTATGGATAGACATGGATTTATCAGAAGCACCATCGAAGGGCCCCGTAATTGGAATTCACCAGAAGTAGAAAACTTTATTTTAGGTCTAGAAGATTAGTGTTTGCAATTGTTGATATAGAAGCTACCGGAGGGGCAGATAATGGACGGATTACGGAAATTGCCATCTTTATTTCTGATGGAACCCAGATTCTTGAAGAGTTCACAACTTTATTGAATCCACAAGTTAAAATTCCCAAGTACGTTCAGAAGTTGACAGGGATAACTTCCAAAAAAGTGAAAGATGCTTCATTGTTTGCTGATGTGGCTCAGGAACTTTTGGAACTTATTGAAGGTAAATATTTGGTAGCGCACAATGCGCTTTTCGACTACCATATTCTAAAATCAGAGTTTAACAGGGCCGGACTGCTGTATGAAGAGCTGCGCATCTGCACGGTGGATATGAGTAAATTAATATTACCTGACGAAGAATCGTATAGTCTGGGTAAATTGTGTGATAGTCTTGGTATTGAGGTTGATGATAGACATCGAGCTACGGGAGATGCTCGGGCCACAGTAGAATTATTTCATTTACTCTACAAAACAAACGAACAACTCCTTTTATCAGAAGGTCCTGAAAGTGAGTTTAAGCTTGCCGATCTTTCCATGAATATTGAGGTTGAGGTGATTGAATCTGTTCCGCAAAAGCCTGGAATTTTCAAGATTTTTGATCAAAACAATAAAGTGGTTTATTGCGGAAAGGGAAAAAATATGCGCCGCTCTCTAATAAAATTGCTAAAGCGAAATGATGGTAAAAACCGTATTACGGCCAATTGTTATGCGGTTTCACATGCAGAAACTGGTAATTTTTTGATAGCTCATATTCAGCAGATTGAGTTACTGTTGAGTAAGAATAGACCACCAATGAATCGAAAGCCAAATGTTGATAACACGCTTTATGCAGGTAAAGGAGACTTCATTGTAATTGATACGGGCAGGGGAGTGGATGAGCGAAGTATCATTCGATTTCGTAATGGGAAACTTGATGGTTATTCGTTAATCGAGTGGCATCAAGAACTTAGTGCAGAGGAAATAAACGATTTAGTGCCTTCCTATCAGGCAATTGGTTCTTATGCTAATTTAGTCAGAAAGTACATTGATAAATCGAAAGTTGAAAAGGTGCTCTATCTGTAGTCAATTTCTACAAAATATTCCCAATCCTAATTCCGAAGAAAACAGTTCGAGGAAGTCTTGGACCATAAACATAAGTTGGGTCTCGCTTCGCTCCAATCTCAAAATCCCGCTGAAACGAGTTGAGTATATTTTGAATTCCAGCGGACAACTCTAAGGTAGCCCCTGCCGGGATGTCGAACTTATAGCTGAGTTTGGTATTAAGCTCGAAAAAATGCTTCGTTCTAATTACCTGCTTTCTGGATAAGGAAGGTACTGACATTTTTCCAGTATAGACGGCTGTAATGTTGCATTGAAAGCGTTTGATTGGTGACCAAGTTGCGGCTCCGTATCCATAAATTGATGGAGTTCGCATAAACACCTTCGAGTAAATTGCATCATCCTTGGCAATATCAATCAATTTTTGTTCGGAATTGTAAAGCGATTTTTGAATCGTGCCACCTAATTCAAAATTCAAGTTTTTGCTTGGTGCCATTTTAAATTCGACATTGGCTCCGAATACTTTTGCGCCACTGCCGTTTCGCTTTTCGCTGAGGGTTTGCGATTTGCCATTGATCGAATCTTCTGTAGTCACACCTACGAAAACATTGTTCAATTCGGTGTAAAACCCTTCTATTAAAGTGTAAACTTCAGTGTTGCCAATTTTGGAATTCCAGTCGATTGATGCGCTTATCGATTGTGATTTTTCAGGTTTCAACCCTTGCTGCAATCTTGGTAGAATGATTGCTCCGCCAATGATCTCCAAGTGCATGTCTTCACTGAAAGATTGTGGTCCACGAAATCCAGATGCATAATTGAGTCTGATTTGCGAGTTGTTGGATAATTTGAACAAGGCACTAGCTCTTGGATTAATTGCGTTTACTGTGATATTTTGATTTTGACGTATCGTTTCGTACAAATATTCGGCGTCGATTACTACTTGGTCAAATCGGACGCCCGCCAAAAGTTTGACTTTCTTCAATGGGTTAAATTCAAACTGCGCATAAGTTCCATTGATCAGAACGTTTTGTTTAACCCGATAATTGTAACCGGTAAAGTCGTCGTTTACATTGTTGTAATTGGTTTCGTTGCCAAATGTTAATGATGCTGGACGACCCAATAAAGAGTCAATTGACCTGGAATATTGAACGCCAAAAACATTGGTCAAATCACAGGTTTTACCGTAGAATTTACTAGCCTCATTATCTGGGTCATTGCCATTTCCGATTCCACCGTAGTAACTATCTCTATTCGTTCCCTGAATTGCATTGTAAACCGATACTCTATTCTTTAGGTTATCAGAGTACCAATCGAACGCTAAATTTCCAGCTCCGATTTGATGATCAAGTTGTTCAGTTATGTTTGCTTGGTGCGCGGGTTTATCGAAAGCATTTCCTCCTCTTCTGAATTCATCAATGTAGTGCGCATCAATTCCCAAGCGGCTGTTATCAGAAATTTTCAGAAAACCTTTTACACCAACTGTGCTTAGTCTTGTTTTGGTTAGTTCACTAAATCCGTCATCATTGGCGTCGTATGGGCTTCTTGTTCTGTTCGAACCAAATACTGTAAGACCATTGGCTAAGTTGTCCGATACAGCAGTCCCGGAAATGTTTACTGTGTTATCCCAGGTTTGATTATCGATATACATTGAGTTAGTTCCAATTTGCCAACCATTTTGACTGGGGTCTTTAGTTATTACATTGATAGTACCTGCTATTGCGTTTGCTCCGTACAGTGCGCTGCCTCCTCCGCGAATAATTTCCACTCGTTCAATCATATTGGTAGGGATTTGCTCAATTCCATAAACACCGTTAAGTGCTCCAAAAATTGGTCGGCCGTTAATCAATATTTGGGAGTAATTTCCTTCCAAACCATTCATTCTAACTTGGGTGAATCCGCAGTTTTGACAGTTGTTCTCCATCCGCAAACCGGGCTGGTAATTAAGTACATCCGCCAAAGAATTAGATTGGGTTGATTGAATCAATTTGGGCCCGATTACGTTGACTACTACGGGAGCATCTTTTCGACTTACCTCGTTTCTGGTTGCGGTTACTACGTGTTCTTCCAGTCCGAATATATCAGCGTTTAAAGACAGCGATAAAGGGAAAGAGGTTTGTTGATTAACTTTTATTTGGACTGTTTTGAATCCAATTAAACTCAATTGAATGGTATAGTTACCGTGTGGTACATCGGTAAATTTGAATTTGCCATCAGAATTCGTTAGTGCAGATTTGTTTAATTCCAGTACCGAAACCTTAACAAATTCAATAGGATTGGCACCTTCTTTAACAACACCACTGATGAAATAGGTGTTTCCAAATAGCGTACTTGAGTATAGGAATAAAAGTAATGGGGTGAAAAAGTATGCGATAGATTGCTTTGTGTTTTTTACCATCTCAAAAATTAAATTTGATGCAAGTTTAAAAAAAAATTAGTCTCGTCTAAAAAAAGTCTATTTTTATAGCATGAAGTCATATTCTTTTGCGGAAGAGAACTATTTAAAATCAATTCACTCTCTGTCTTTTGGACAGCCAGAAGGCGTGTCTACAAATTCTATAGCACGTTTGTTAAACACTAAAGCTTCTTCGGTTACGGCAATGATTGGGAAGCTGCATACCAAGGAACTGGTAAGCTATGAAAAATACAAAGGGGTAACACTAACTCCAGAAGGTGAGAAGATTGCAATTGGGGTGCTCCGAAAGCATCGCTTGTGGGAGGTGTTTTTGGTTGATAAGCTTGACTTTAAGTGGGATGAAGTACACGAGGTTGCAGAGCAACTAGAGCATATTCGGTCCGTACAATTGACAGATCGATTAGATAAGTTTTTAGGCGAGCCTAAATTTGATCCTCATGGTGATCCAATTCCTTCATCTGATGGAGTTTATAGAGAAAATCAACCAACCTGTCTTCTAAGTGATTTAAACGTCGGAGATCAGGGAGTTGTGGTAGGAGTTTTAGATTCTTCTAAAGAATTTTTAAGATTCCTGTCGGATAAAGATTTACTCCTTGGTACCCAGTTTTCGGTTGTAAAGCTCTTTGAATATGATGAGTCTAGGGAGATTAAGTTTGACGACCGAACAGAGTCGCTATCACAGAGAGTAAGCACCAACATCAAAATTAAACGACTTTAAGTATGGATTTTCTAATTGATTTGTTTTCAGATTTAGATCCAATCTTGGCAGCTTTGTTAGCTACTACAGGTACTTGGCTATTGACTGCTTGTGGTGCAGCGCTGGTTTTTCTTTTTAAGTCAATGCGCCGTTGGTTGCTTGATGGTATGCTGGGATTTACAGGTGGTGTAATGATCGCTGCAAGCTGTTTTGGATTGCTTATCCCTGCTATTGATATGACAGATGGGGAAGGTTTTGTAAAGGTTATTCCGGCTGCAGTTGGTTTCTTGTTGGGATCTGTATTTCTATATTTTTCTGATCGGCTGTTGCCGCATCTGCACATCAATTTTAAAGATGAAGAAAGTGAAGGTATTCGAACACAATGGCATCGGACTACGTTGTTGGTGTTAGCAATCACTTTGCATAATATTCCTGAAGGGCTTGCCGTCGGGATTTTATTCGGGGGCGCTGCAGCTGGAATTGACGGGGCTACAATTGGTGGAGCTTTGGCTCTTGCAATTGGCATTGGAATTCAAAATTTTCCAGAAGGTATTGCCGTAGCGATGCCGTTAAGAAGACAAGGTGTCAGTCGTTTTAAAAGTTTTTGGTATGGCCAGCTCTCGGCGATCGTTGAGCCGGTAGCCGGTGTGCTTGGAGCTTGGGCAGTATTTGATTTTCAGCCGATTTTACCATATGCACTTTCTTTTGCGGCCGGAGCGATGATTTACGTCGTGGTTGAGGAGGTCATTCCGGAAACCCAAAGGGATAAATACACGGATATTGCAACCATGGGCTTCGTTTTTGGGTTTCTCATTATGATGATGCTGGATGTAGCTCTTGGATAACGAAAGTTGATTTTGACCGAAAACTAAAAAGTTTTGTTTCTATTTGGTCCAGTCTAAAACTAGTTTTTAAGGAGCGACTAATTAAGCATACTGCGCAAAAGTTGTCTTTTGAAATTGGAAGAACCTTGGTTGAGCAAATTCTAGAGCATTTCGTCCGGAATTAAAAGTTTCGGCGTCAGCGACTTAAAATCGTAGAGTTCAAAATCTAACATGTGTGAAGGGGATATGTTACGCATGGCTTTGAATATGCTCTCTGATCTACCAGGGTATTTCTCATCCCAAGTGCGCAGCATTTGTTTTACAACCTGTCTTTGTAAATTAGGTTGACTTCCACAAAGATTACATGGAATTATCGGGTATTCTGTTAGTTCAGAAAATTCAGCAATATCTTTTTCTTTAATGTAGCACAACGGGCGAATTACCACATGAGCATTGTCGTCCGTTCGGTATTTAGGGGGCATTGTCTCCATTTTGCCGGCAAAGAAAATATTCAGAAACATGGTTTCAATAATATCATCTCGATGGTGACCTAGTGCTACTTTATTGCAGTTTAGTTTTTTTGCGGTACCGTAAAGTGTTCCTCTTCGAAGTCGGGAACAAAGGC
The DNA here is from genome assembly GCA_020631555.1 of Flavobacteriales bacterium. Classification (GTDB taxonomy): domain Bacteria; phylum Bacteroidota; class Bacteroidia; order Flavobacteriales_D; family Parvicellaceae; genus JAHDGY01. Next base: position 43,287 of record JAHDGY010000008.1, read on the forward strand.
TACAGGTAGTTTTTCCTTCGGGCACTTTTTCTTTAACTATACTGTACGTATCACGTTCAACGATTCGATAATCTACACCTAGTGCGTCCAGATAGTTTGGTAAAACTTCTTCTGGAAAGCCAGGCTGTTTTTGATCAAGATTAACCGCAACGATCTCAAAATCGAAGTTTGCACTTTTCTGAAAGAATAGAAGTAGATCTAACATTGTGTAACTGTCCTTTCCGCCGGAAAGACAGACCATAATTTTGTCACCCGCTTCAATCATGTTAAAGTTATAGATGGCCTTAGTGACGTTCTGCCTTAGTTTTTTGCTGAGCCTTATTAGATCTCCTTTCTTCTGATCTTTTTCCATTTCGAGGCACAAAGATAAAGCATTACGATCAATCCGCACCATTGTAGAAATTCACAATTGTTAGTTAGCATTCTTCTTTATGCTTTTTGACCGTGTGGAGCTCTGTTTTTTTATTTTCGAAGCTCAGGTAATTCCGGACGAACTATTCGTAGCAGAATTTAATATTTGAAAGTATGAAGTATACCTTATTTGACGGTGTTGGACACAAGTCTTTGTTGCCATTAACTTACACAAAACCGGTGGCAACGTTGCGTGTGGGATTTTTCTCCGTTGCGGAAAAATGGGAGCGAATGTTGAATGAAGGCACCAACATTCGGACGGCCGATTACTTAGGTGAAAAATTTGAAAATTATTCCGATGGTGATAGTATTGGGATTAGTGCGACGGTATTGCCGACTGAATCTTTGGTTGAAGAAATCCGGGATTTAAAATCAAATCAACTTTTGATTAGTGAGGGGCGTTTGATCGCAATTAATCCTTTACCAGAAAGTGGTGCAGACATGGATAAATTGCTCAAGGGATTTGATGTTTTATCCTCGGAAAGTGAATTTAAAGTTATTGAACGTCCTTCGGACATTTTTCGATTTAACGGAGAGGAGTTGGAACGTGATTATCAATGGTTGTGCAAAGAGCGAAAGCAGGCAGAGCTTTCAGCGAGTAATCAAGTTATCGGTTCAAACGTATTTGTTGAGGAAGGAGCAACTGTTGAGTGTGCAATATTAAATTCTTCAACCGGACCAATTTTTATTGCTAAGGGTGCAGAAGTAATGGAAGGAACAATTATTCGCGGAGGGTGTGCACTGCACGAAGGGGCTGTGTTGAAGCTTGGATCCAAGGTTTACGGTCCAACTACTTTAGGTCCATATTGTAAAGTTGGTGGAGAAGTCAACAATGTTGTTTTTCAAGGTTATTCGAACAAGGGGCATGATGGATTTTTAGGCAATTCAGTAATTGGAGAATGGTGTAATCTAGGAGCGGATACTAACACTTCCAACTTGAAAAATAATTACGGAAACGTAAAAGTTTGGTCTTATCAAGAAGAGCAATTAACAGACTCAGGACTTCAGTTTTGTGGTTTGGTGATGGGCGACCACGCAAAATGTGGAATTAATACAATGTTTAATACCGGTACGGTGGTCGGAGTTAATGCAAACGTATTCGGATCAGGGTTTCCAGAAAAATTTATTCCGTCATATTTTTGGGGTGGTGCGGAAGGTGTACAAACCTATAATTTGGAAAAGTCCTTTGAGGTGGCGGAAAAGGTAATGGCCAGAAGGGGAGTGGAATTGGATGACTTGGACAAAGCGATTTTGCGACATGTTTTCAACGAATCTGACATATACAGAAAGTAGTAACCTGTCTAATGGGCAGTGTAAGTAAGACAAAATTTCAACTTATTTAAGTTGGCACGTCCATTGCCTAAGCTAACTAAACGAAGCGAAACTATTGTTTATGGCGGTGTGTTTCGGTAACTAAACAGGCTTCATGTTAATTTGATCGAAATAGAAGCCCGCAAAGGGTTTTGTAAAACTGACAAATTGACTTGAACGTGGATATGTGAATTTATGGATAATCATTTTTTAGGATTAACAGATATATTGGATGCAGACGCGGAGTTTATTCCGTTGATCTCTGCCGAAGACGAGGACAGGATGAACAAAGAGGAATTACCGGACGAACTTCCGGTACTTCCACTGAGAAACAACGTACTTTTTCCTGGTGTAGTTATTCCAATAACAGTAGCTCGGGATACGACCATTAAGTTGGTAGAAGACGCATATAAAGGGAATAGAACAATTGGAGTGGTTTCTCAGAAGGATATGCAGGTTGAAAATCCAAAGTTCAAGGATCTTAACGCCGTTGGTACAGTTGCGCATATTATCAAGCAGTTAAAAATGCCTGATGGTAGTACAACGATTATTATTCAGGGTAAGCGCCGAATGAAATTGGTTGAATGCATTAGCGAAAGCCCGTATATCAAAGCGAAAATTGAAACAATGATTGACCAGTTTTCAGATTTGGAAGAAGGAGTTGAAGAAGCATTGTTTGGATCGCTCAAAGATCTGGCACTGAAAATTATTCAGCAATCGCCAAATATTCCGACTGAGGCATCTTTTGCGATTAAGAACATTGAAAGTCCATCATTCTTGGTCAATTTTATTTCATCCAACATGGATGCTACTGTTGAAGAAAAACAGGAGCTTTTGGAGGTTGAAAACATTATTGAGCGTGCGAATAAATTATTGGTTCACCTAACGCAAGAATTGCAACTGCTGGAGCTGAAAAATGATATTCAGTCTAAGGTAAAGGTGGATTTGGACAAACAACAGCGCGAGTATTTTCTGCAACAACAAATGCGTCAAATTCAAGATGAATTAGGCGAAAATCCCATTCAGCAAGATATTATAGAATTGCGGGATAAATCCAAATCAAAAAAGTGGACTAAAACTGTTGAGAAGGCATTTACGAAGGAAGTCGATAAATTGGAAAGAATGAATCCTTCGGGTGCCGAATACGGGGTTCAATTAAATTATTGTCAGTTGCTTCTTGATCTCCCTTGGAATGAATTCACAAAGGACGTGTTCGATTTAAAGCGAGCACAAAAGATTTTGGATCGAGATCATTTTGGGTTAGCTAAGGTGAAAGAGCGTATTATCGAGTATCTCGCGGTGCTAAAGCTAAAAAATGATATGAAAGCGCCAATCTTATGTTTATATGGTCCCCCTGGAGTTGGAAAAACTTCTTTGGGTAAGTCCATTGCAGAAGCGCTTGGAAGAAAATATGTTAGAATGTCGCTAGGGGGCGTTCGAGATGAAGCGGAAGTTCGGGGACATAGGAAAACGTATATAGGTGCAATGCCAGGTCGGATTATTCAGAATTTGAAAAAAGCTGAATCATCTAATCCAGTTTTTGGGTTGGACGAAATCGATAAAATTGGAAGAGATAATCATGGAGATCCAAGTTCGGCGTTGCTCGAAGTTCTAGACCCAGAGCAAAATAATACGTTTCAGGACAATTATGTTGAATTGGACTATGACCTTTCTAAAGTAATGTTTGTGGCTACTGCTAATAGCCTAAATACGTTGCAACCAGCGCTTCGCGATCGAATGGAGATTATTGAAGTTAATGGCTATACCGTAGAAGAAAAAATCGAAATTGCCAAGCGTCACTTGATTCCTAAACAATTGAAAGAGCATGGTGTAGACAAGAACCAATTTTCTCTGGCAAAAAGTCACGTTGAAAAGATTGTGGAAGGCTATACGAACGAAAGTGGTGTTCGTGGATTGGAAAAGAAGTTGACAAAATTGATTCGTTCCAGAGCAAAAGAGATTGCAATGGAAGAAGAATTTGAACCCAAAATTTCTGCCGAGAACATCCGCAAATCTCTTGGCCCGGCGCATGGCAAAGAGAAATACGAGAATAATTCTGTTCCAGGCGTAGTTACAGGTTTGGCTTGGACGAGAACTGGTGGAGATATTCTATTCATTGAGTCAAGTTTATCAAAAGGAAAGGGCAGACTAACCCTTACTGGAAATTTGGGAGATGTAATGAAGGAATCTGCCACCATAGCTTTAGAGTACATTAAAAGTAACGCCAAGAAACTTAAAATTGACGAAGGTTTGTTTGACGCGTGGAACATTCATATTCACGTTCCGGAAGGTGCAACCCCAAAGGATGGTCCGTCTGCTGGAATTACTATGTTAACTGCATTGACTTCTATTATCAGCAAAAGAAAAGTTAAAAAGCAACTAGCCATGACCGGAGAAATAACCTTGCGCGGCAAGGTACTCCCAGTGGGTGGAATACAAGAAAAGATTTTGGCTGCGAAGCGAGCAAATATCAAGGAGATTATTCTTTGTGAGGGCAACCGAAAAGATGTCGAAGAAATAAACCAAGATTATTTGAAAGGGTTAACGTTTCATTACGTTAAGGAAATGTCTCAAGTGCTTGATTTGGCTTTAGTTTAAGTAGGTTTGCTTAGACACACAAGCTGATAACTCCAAAGTCTTTATTTTAGAGCTTTGTACTGAAATTTCCCGGATTTGTAATGGCCTTTAGCGTAACGAGAAACGCTAGGATGAGTTAGGTTGTAAAGCCTTGATGGCCATTTCCCAAATATATAGGACTGATAAAGCCTTCAGGATGATTTGAAAATTTGAGTGGTGTAATCACTACAAGTTGGATTGCCAAAACCAACCGTCTTGATTAGTTCTAAGAAACTTTCTAGGGTGGTAATGTTGTTTAATGCCCAAGAATTTTTCCACTGTTTAATCCATTGGTTTGGATCGGGTCGATTGGTGCTATTGAGAATATAATCCGCTAAAACTAGCCTTCCTCCCGGTTTCAAAATTCTAAAAGATTCTTTCAATATTTCCGCCTTACTTCCTGCTGAAACGATTGTTTCACATGCCCAAACAATATCAAAGGAGTGGTCTTTAAATGTGGTTGCGCAAAAATCCATGAAAGAGAATTCAACAAGGTGACCTAAATTGAGAACTTGTAAATTTTCAATGGCGGTCTCCAGTTGTTTCTTGCTAATCGTGATACCCTGTACATTGGCATTATACATTTTGGCCAAAAAAAATGAAGATCCGCCAACACCACAACCTGCGTCTAAAACTGTGGAGCCATCTTCAATCATGGCCAATTCAGCCATTTTTAGATTTGTATTCTGAAGTAATTCTGCAAACGATGTTGTATCGTCCAGCCAAATCCCGGAGTGTAGCGCTTTACTTTTATTCAAATTCCACCAAATCTGATAGTGATTTTGTGTTTGGTTGTAGTAAGATCCAACGTTTCGCGAACCGTTCTTGTGTAGTTTAAGAATTCTTGGTTTGATGATAAGAAGAATCACTGAAATGAGCAATTTCCAGATTTGAATGATAATAAGGTTTATTTTTAATTTATGCTGAAAACAGACAGTGTCGATCAATATATCTTGAACTTGAACTTTGGTCAGGATATCGTAATGATTTTACGACAAATACTCAATTCTTCTGAATTGGTGGAAGCGGTCAAGTGGGGGATTCCTACTTACACTTTGAAGAATAAAAATGTTGTTGCATTGGCAGTTTTTAAATCTCATGTAGCGTTGTGGTTTTGGAATGGAGTCTTTTTGGAGGACAAAAGTAAAGTACTTATTAACGCTCAGGAAGGCAAGACACAAGGTATGCGGCAATGGAGATTTACTAATGTTTCTGAACTGGACGCACCTCTGATTTTACAATATGTCGAGGAGGCAATTGAAAATCAAAAGCAAGGTAAAATTGTAAAACCAAGAAAAAAGGAATTAGTAATTTCCGAAGAATTGAATCGGGCTTTGACTGAAAGTAAGGAGTTAAGTGCTGCTTTTGCATGTTTTTCGTTGTCTCAGAGAAGAGAGTTCTCAGAGCATATTGGGCAAGCCGAAAAACTGGAAACTAAAGAACGCAGGTTAAAAAAAATAGTTCCGATGATTTTATCAGGAGTTGGACTTCATGACAAGTACAGGAAGTAATTCTGCTTCTTACTAGAACTCTTTAAGTACGCTGAAATCCTCGTTGTCGCATGGAATATTTGGATTAAATTTGTGGCCCAAATATTTTAAAGTATGCCTAATCTATCTGAGAAGTCTTTTGCGATGCCAGAGTCGCCAATTAGAAAATTAGTGCCGTACGCGGAAGCGGCTAAAAAAGCTGGTAGAACGGTCTATCATTTGAATATTGGACAACCGGATATTCGCACACCGAAAGAGGTGTTGGATAAAATGAGTAACCTAAACTTGGAGGTAGTAGAGTACAGTCATTCTGCTGGTTTTCAGAGTTATCGTAAAGGCCTGGCCAAGTATTATAATAATCTTGGAATTTCCATCAATTATGAGGATATATTAATTACCACTGGCGGTTCTGAAGCTATTATTTTTGCAATGCAAACGTGTTTTAATCCCGGAGATCAGGTGATCATTCCTGAACCATTTTATGCTAATTACAATGGATTTGCCATAAATGCTGGATTGGAAGTTGTGCCAATTACGACCAAAATTGAAGAAGGATTTGCTTTGCCACCGGTAGAGGAATTCGAAAAAATGATCACACCAAAAACGCGTGGAATCTTGATATGCAATCCTGGTAATCCTACTGGATGTCTTTACAGTGAAGATGAACTTAACGTTTTGAAAGAGATTGTTAAGAAGCACGATTTATTTCTTTTCTCGGATGAAGTTTATCGTGAGTTTTGTTACGACGGAGCTACGGCAACAAGTGCACTAAGTTTGGCAGGTGTAGAGGAAAATGTGGTGGTAGTAGATTCTGTTTCGAAGAGATATAGTATGTGCGGTGCCAGAGTTGGAGCACTGATTTCGAAGAATAAAAAATTGATCAGTACCGCGCTCAAATTTGGACAAGCGAGATTGTCTCCCCCAACATTTGGGCAGATTGCTGGAGAAGCAGCCCTAAGCACTCCTGCTTCTTATTTCGAGGAAGTAAGTAAGGAATATATTGAGCGACGCGATATTTTGGTGAAGGGATTGAACAAAATTGAAGGAGTTCTGTGCCCTAGTCCAAAAGGAGCATTTTATGCTATTGCTAAATTACCCATTGACAATGCGGACAAGTTTTGCCAGTGGATTCTTGAGGAATTTCATTATGAAAATCAAACGATAATGCTTGCTCCGGCAACTGGGTTTTATGCTACTAAGGGAGCTGGAGAACAAGAAGTGCGTATTGCCTATGTTTTAAATAAAGAATCTCTTCAGAAGGCAGTAAAATGTTTGGAAATTGCTTTGGATCAGTATCCTGGGCGGAAGTTGGAAACTGTAGTTCAAGAAACGCAAGAAATTTAAAAAAGGCTTAAAGGAAGACGTCCACTCGGCTACCCCGGTGGACGTCTTAAACCTAAAATCAAATGTGGTGATTGTTCTAGTTAACGTGTAGGACTAATGTTTTACAATTTTAAACTCCGTTCTTCTGTTTAGAGCATGTTTCGATTCAGGACAATCGACACCATCAACGCAATTGTTAACTGGCTTAGATTCCCCATAACCGTGAGATGTAATTCTCTCAGGATTTGAAATTCGTTGTTTCAAATATTTAGCAGAGGCTTTAGCTCGTCTTTTAGACAGATATTGATTGCTTTTTGATCTACCACGTGAATCGGTATGAGATCCCAGTTCGATAGATATTTTAGGATTATCCATCAAAACTTCAACAATTTTGTCTAACTCTTTGGCAGCGTCTGGTCTGATATTGAATTTCCCCAAATCAAAGTAAATAGGATTTAGGTCAATCAACTTTCCAAGATCTTTACCTTCATCAATTTTTGCCATTTCTAAGGCTAACGTTTCGCTAAGGTTAATAGCTCCATACTTATCCACTTTTGATCTAAACCTTTTCTTTCCTGCAACATATCCTGGCTTTTTCAAAATGATATCATAAGATATCTTTTCCCCCATTTTTTTAGGTGGTACGGACTTTTCCATTACCCCACCTTTTCCTGTATTGAAGGAGCCTATAGTATCTTTCAAGATATTGTCAACGATGATAACATTCACATCTCTAAGTGGTTCTTTAGAATCTTTGTCTGTTACTTCTACCAACAATGCCAAGTTTGGATCTTTTTCTAAATCTTCTTCTACGGAAATTGGTTTCCACAGTTGGATGTCATTTGTTGAAACATCCATTGTTTCAGCCAAATAATCATCTTTGGTAAACAGTAATCTGTAGTTTTTCGTTTTATCTACAGGTAATAGAAAGTATCCGTTTTCGTCTGTGGTAGTTTCGGCAACAGTTTCCCCTTTTTCATTTTGTAATTGTACAGTAACACCTTCTAATTTAAAGTCTTCATGAGTATCTGTTAGTGTTCCTTCTAACTCGTATGATGATGCTAAAGGCGTGCTCAAAGAAACGTTGTAAATATCATCCTTTCCTTTTCCGCCTTCTCTATTTGAACTTAAATATCCAGACTCGTTGTCATCTAAAAGAACAAATGCAAAATCATCGAATTTAGAATTAATAGAAGAACCAAGGTTGGTAATATTTCCAAACTTTCCTGATTTTCCTGTGTAGGCCATGAAAATGTCTAAACCTCCATAACCAGCATGGCCGTCAGACGTGAAGAATAAAGATCCATCTGAAGCAATCCATGGAAAGAAGTCATCTCCAGAGGTATTAACTGTAGGTCCAAGATTTTGAATATTGCCATAGGTTCCATCTTCGTGGATATCTACCTTATAAAGGTCAACACCACCTTTACCACCCGGCATATCAGATGCAAAATACAAGATCTTACCATCTCTTGAAATGGCTGGATGTCCCACAGAATAATTTGGTGAATTAAATTTAAATGCCACAAAGTTTTCTGTCTCAAAATCGTCGCCAATCTTAGTTTTATAAATAGCAAGTGGTTTACGATCAACCTTACCTGTAACATCAATGTTGTCTGCAGTTATGTACATGTACTTTTCGTCGGGAGTAGCACATATTGGTCCGGTGTGAATTTTTTTAAGGCTTCCGACAATTTCCGGAGATTCCAAATTTTGGTTGTTACGATTTGCCTTATACAATTTGTACAGAGGCTTTTTTTCTTCTGCAGTAGAAGTGAAAATTGGGCCTAAAATCCTATCTGATGAGCAATAAAATACTTGATTTTTCACCGGATATCCACCGAACTCGGAACTTCTCATGTTCACGTTGTGGATACTGGAAAGAGTAAACAAATCGCTCGGATGTTTTCTAAAATCGGTCCGAGCAGACTCCATTGATAAACTCTCTTGCGCCGGATTATGGAACATCTGAGCATTTTGAATAATAGGTAGGTTTAATGCGATAAAAAGGGAGATAAAATCAACCGTTTTCATATTTAATCAATTAAGTTTTAGTGTAATGTAGAGGAAAGGAGGGCGGAACTAATTAACTGCAAGTTACTAAAAATATCGAGGCGAAACTAATCCTTGAACTTCACGCAAAAATCCGTATGACAATAAAATTTCGTGAGATCCAACTGTTCTTACATTTAATTGACTCAATGAAAGATCGAATGCATAACCTAATTTCAACTGGTCAATAATTTTGCATTGAACCAAGAAACTGATGCTCTCCGCGATCCGATAATTTAGCCCTACCCAAAGCTTGGATTTCCAAATACCTGTTAAAGAGGCATCCGCGCTGATTGGCGCGCCAGTCGTCATTCTCGTCTGAATCGATGGTCTTAATTGAAAGGTTTTTCCGACCGGTAATAATGCTCCGGCAACCATAAAAAAGTGACGGGCTTCATCCATTCCTCCAAGCTCATCTTTTAGTCCTCCAATTAGTCTAGGAACACTTGCTCCGGCAAACCAATTTGGTGCAAAATAATAGATTCCAGCACCAAACATTGGACTGGTTACTCCTTGTAAATTGACCGCATTTGGATCTTGTCCTGTTCGATCAACCGCACGTAAATTCGATTGATAACGATCAATTCCTGCTTTAAGTCCAAAACTTAGTTTTCCTTTATCTTCAAAATGAATTCGATACGCAAAGTCAACAGCGCCGGTAAAACGGCTCATTGGGCCAATCTGATCGTTCATGATATCTAGTCCAATACCAATTGCTTCAAATTTTAGTGGCGCATGCAAGGCAAGGGTCGTTGAACGTGGTGCACCTGCTACACCTGCCCACTGATGCCTATGGATACCAGTGATCTGTAAATACTCTTGACAACCAGCAAACGCGGGGTTTACATAAATCTGGTTATCTAAATACTGTGTGAACATGGGTTCTTGTTGCGCATTGATTACGCTTGCAAGGGTAGTAGCGAAAGCTAAAAGTTCAACACATATAGTTTTCATCTCTTAAGTTTTAGGAAGAGGGGAGAATTACCTCCCCTCTGCTAGTTAAGTATTTGTTTTCTAAAGCCTTAGAAATACGTATCCAGTCTGTGCGGATCCGTTTTTGTCTTGTAATAAATAATAGTAGGTTCCTTCTGGCAGTCGTCCACTTCGTCCTGATCTGTTGCCAGTACCATTCCAAGTGTTGCTGTAAGAAGCGTCCTGATAGATCAATTGTCCTGTTCTGTTATAGATGTATAATTGGTTTCCATCAAAACTTCCAGATTCGTCAACGATTTTCAGAAAGTCATTAACTCCATCATTGTTTGGAGTTAACAATGTTCCTTTATTCGATGAATATTGTGGTGTTGTATTATTCTCAATTTCAGATTCGTCTGTTCGTACAGAATTATCATTATCAGAAAATTCGTCACCAGGAATAGCCATCATTCTGCTAATAGGATCATAAGGGTCGGTTCCATTGGTGTGTTCATCACCATTAGTCACGCCATCACCATCGCAGTCGCTAGCAGCCCAGAATGTACTGTTAGAATTGTATCCAGTATATCCAGGAGATTGTGGCGGATCACACGGATCGATTTTGTTTGTTCCGTTGTGTGTTTCAACATCGTCGAATATTCCATCACCGTCTGAATCACCTCTTCCTTGATAAGGATCGGTTCCATTGTTGTGCTCATCACCATTTAATACACCATCATTATCACAATCTCCAGCTTGCCAAATCGCATTGTTCGGATCGTATCCAGTGTAACGGTTATTTTGGAAAGGATCACAAGGATCGTTCATATCTGTTCCCCTAACGAGTTCTAGATCGTCAGCAACACCATCTCCGTCAGTATCTATACCAACAGAATAAGGGTCTGTTCCGTTATTGTGTTCGTCAATGTTCAATACACCATCGTTATCACAATCGCCTGCTTGCCAAGCCATGCTGTTAGAATTGTATCCAGTATATCCAGGAGACTGAGCAGGATCACAAGGATCTAATTTGCTAGTACCATTGTGCGTTTCAACATCGTCGAATATTCCATCACCGTCTGAATCACCTCTTCCTTGATAAGGATCGGTTCCATTGTTGTGCTCATCACCATTTAATACACCATCATTATCACAATCTCCAGCTTGCCAAATCGCATTGTTCGGATCGTATCCAGTGTAACGGTTATTTTGGAAAGGATCACAAGGATCGTTCATATCTGTTCCCCTAACGAGTTCTAGATCGTCAGCAACACCATCTCCGTCAGTATCTATACCAACAGAATAAGGGTCTGTTCCGTTATTGTGTTCGTCAATGTTCAATACACCATCGTTATCACAATCGCCTGCTTGCCAAGCCATGCTGTTAGAATTGTATCCAGTATATCCAGGAGACTGAGCAGGATCACAAGGATCAAGCTTGCTCGTACCGTTGTGAGTTTCAACATCGTCGAATAGACCATCACCGTCTGAATCACCTCTTCCTTGATAAGGATCGGTTCCATTGTTGTGCT
>JAHDGY010000008.1:55033-60767 GCA_020631555.1 Flavobacteriales bacterium
CCATCACCGTCTGAATCACCTCTTCCTTGATAAGGATCGGTTCCATTGTTGTGCTCATCACCATTTAATACACCATCATTATCACAATCTCCAGCTTGCCAAATCGCATTGTTCGGATCGTATCCAGTGTAACGGTTATTTTGGAAAGGATCACAAGGATCGTTCATATCTGTTCCCCTAACGAGTTCTAGATCGTCAGCAACACCATCTCCGTCAGTATCTATACCAACAGAATAAGGGTCTGTTCCGTTATTGTGTTCGTCAATGTTCAATACACCATCGTTATCACAATCGCCTGCTTGCCAAGCCATGCTGTTAGAATTGTATCCAGTATATCCAGGAGACTGAGCAGGATCACAAGGATCAAGCTTGCTCGTACCGTTGTGAGTTTCAACATCGTCGAATAGACCATCACCGTCTGAATCACCTCTTCCTTGATAAGGATCTGTTCCGTTATTGTGCTCGTCACCATTTAATACACCGTCATTATCACAATCACCAGCTTGCCAAATAGCATTGTTAGGATCGTAACCAGTGTAACGGTTGTTTTGGAAAGGATCGCATGGATCATTTATATCCGAACCTAATGCAGTCTCAGCGTCGTTAGAAATACCGTCTCCATCTGAATCTCTACCACGGAAATACGGATCTGTACCATTTGCATGCTCAACACCATTTGAAGCACCGTCGTTATCACAATCCGATGCCATCCAGATGGCGTTTGTTGAATCGTAACCGGTATACCCCATTGGTTGAGCAGGATCGCAAGGATCAAGAGGAGAAGTTCCGTTATTGACTTCAGCGTCATCATAAACTCCATCTCCGTCTGAATCGATTCCCATGCTGTATGGATCTGAACCATTGTTGAATTCATCACCATTGCTTACTCCGTCGCCATCACAATCGGCAATACCCCATACTGGGTTAGTACCAATATAGCCTGTATAACCAGGAGATTGAGGTGGATCACAAGGGTCTATTTTATTCGTTCCATTGTGTGTTTCAACATCATCAAATAGTCCATCACCGTCAGAATCACCTCTGCCTTGGTAAGGGTCTGTTCCATTGTTGTGTTCATCACCATTTAATACTCCATCGTTGTCACAATCACCAGCTTGCCAAATAGCGTTGTTAGGATCGTAACCAGTGTATCGGTTATTTTGGAATGGATCACAAGGGTCGTTGGCATCAGTGCCGTTATGTGATTCAACATCATCTGCAACACCATCGCCATCTGTGTCGGTTGATCCATCGTATGGATCTGTTCCTCCGGCAAACTCATCTGCATTAGTTATTCCGTCTCCGTCGCAGTCGGCAGCCTGCCAGTTAGCGTTGGTTGGAGTATATCCTGTATATCTAGCAGCTTGCGCCGGGTCACACGGGTTCGTTTTATCCGTTCCTAAATATTCCTCAATGACATCTCTAATTCCGTCACCGTCTGAATCAAGATCTGAAACGTAAGGATCAGTACCATTGGCATGTTCGTTTCCGTTAGTTACGCCATCGCCATCACAATCGGCAGCAGCCCAGAAAACATTGTTTGAGTTGTAACCTGTGTATCCAGCTGATTGTGCAGGATCACATGGGTCAATTTTATCCGATCCGTTGTGGGTTTCCACATCGTCAAATAATCCATCTCCATCTGAATCGCCTCTGCCTTGATAAGGATCGGTTCCATTATTGTGCTCATCTCCATTCAGAACTCCGTCATTGTCACAATCTCCAGCTTGCCAAATAGCGTTGTTAGGATCGTATCCAGTGTATCGGTTATTTTGGAATGGGTCACAAGGGTCATTTGCGTCGGTACCGTTGCTTGTTTCAATGTCATCGATAACCCCGTCTCCGTCAGTATCTCCACTAACTGAGTAAGGATCGGTTCCATTTGCATGCTCGTCGCCATTTAGAACACCATCACCATCGCAATCTACAGCGGTCCAAAATGGATTTGTACCATCGTATCCATTGTATCCAGCAGGTTGTGCAGGATCACAAGGATTGAGTTTACTCGTTCCGTTGTGCGTTTCTACGTCATCAAATAATCCATCTCCATCCGAATCACCTCTTCCTTGGTAAGGATCAGTGCCATTGTTGTGTTCGTCGATGTTTGAAACACCATCGTTGTCACAATCGCCTGCTTGCCAAAAGGCATTATTAGGATCGTATCCTGTGTATCGGTTGTTTTGGAAAGGATCACAAGGGTCGTTTGGATCTGTTCCTTTGTGTAATTCGTTGTCATTAGAAACTCCATCTCCGTCAGTGTCTCCACCATTGAAATATGGATCTGTTCCATTTGTCAACTCATCTTCATTGGAAACGCCATCGTTGTCACAGTCGCCATCTTGCCAAATTGCATTGTTTGCGTCATAGCCCATGTAACCTGCAGATTGTGCAGGATCACAAGGGTCGTTGGCATCTGTTCCATTGTTAACTTCGACATCGTCTATAATGCCATCGCCATCAGTGTCTCCACTTGTGCCAAACGAATTGGTGCCATTTGCATGTTCATTTCCATTGTTTACGCCATCTCCATCGCAGTCGGCAGAAGCCCAAGCGGGACTATTTGGGTTATAGCCAGTATAACCTGGTGCTTGTGGCGGATCACAAGGGTCTAATTTGCTAGTTCCATTGTGTGTTTCAACATCATCGAATAGTCCATCTCCATCGGAATCTCCTCGACCTTGATAGGGGTCGGTTCCGTTGTTGTGTTCATCAATGTTTGAAACTCCATCGTTATCGCAATCACCAGCTTGCCAAATTGCATTATCTGGATCGTATCCAGTGTAACGATTAGTTTGAAAAGGATCGCAAGGATCGTTTAGATCGGATCCCAAAAGGGTTTCATCAGCATCAGATACACCATCCCCATCCGTGTCGGTAGTGAGAAGCATAGTGCTGTTTACTGATAGCAATGCTTTTGCAGATAAGTACTTATCCGCGTTTAGCGCATTCAGTGTTTCTAACGAAAATAACTTAAAATTTTCGTTAGCAGTTGTTTGGTTGTCAGAATGAATGACATCATGATTTTGGGTGATTACTGGCTCCATTCTAGCGTGAACCGACCAAGACCATGTTGCAGTCATTGTCACCATTCCTACATATAGAACTTTCATCTTTTGATTTTTGATGGAGAGGGCCTAGCCCTCTCCAGGTTGTTTATTATTTAATTATTAGTATTTCAAGTATATATATCCAGATTGAGTATTACCCATACTATTTTGTAGCATAAAGAAGTATGTATCTTCTGGTAGTTTTCCTTGCCATCCGTTTTGGTTTGGCGTTCCAGACCAGTTGTTTTGGTAATTAAATTGTTTGCATACCACTTGTCCGTTTCTGTTTATCACGGTAAGTGTGTTTCCACCGTTTGTGGTGTTTCCTTCTACAAGTTTCAAGACATCGTTTATTCCGTCGTTGTTTGGTGTTAATAGTATCCCATTTCCAGATATTTGGTTATCAGAAGCTGAACTAGGCGGGTTGTTAGCTACCGTAGGATCTGTTCCTTGGATAATTTCATCGCCATCGTTTACACCATCACCGTCGGTATCAGGGTTGTATGGGGCTGCGCCGTATACAAGTTCTACAATATTGATAACACCGTCCCCATCGCAGTCAGCATCACCCCAAACTGTGTTTGTTGAGTCGTATCCTGTGTATCCAGGGTTTTGTGCTGGATCACAAGGAGCAGTTGGATCAGTACCGTTGTTAGTTTCAATATTATCGTTTATACCATCACCGTCAGAGTCTACATCGTACGGATCAGTACCGTTAGCGTGTTCGCTAGCGTTGGTAAGTCCGTCGCCATCGCAATCTGAAGCTGCCCAAATAGGATGTGTACTTTCGTATTTATCGTATCTAGGGTTTTGCATTGGATCACATGGTAGATTTCCAGATGTTCCATTTTTATGCTCATCGTAATCGTTTATTCCATCGCCATCTGAATCGAAGTCGTATGGATCAGTACCATTAGCATGTTCGTCACCATTTTCCATTCCATCGGCATCGCAGTCAGCCGCTGCCCAAATGATATTTGTAGGCTCGTATCCATTGTAACCTTCTGATTGATATGGCTCACATGGATCAAGCGGATTTGTTCCGTTGCTGATTTCTGTAGCATTTGAGACACCATCACCATCAGTATCGCTTTGAGCAACATATGGTCCTGTTCCATTGTTGTATTCATTCCCGTTGTTTACTCCATCACCGTCGCAATCGGCGGCAGCCCATGTAGCATTGTTCGGATCGTATCCAGTGTATCCAGGGTTTTGAGCCGGATCACACGGGTCTAATTTATCCCATCCATTGTGTGTTTCAACATCGTCGAATAGTCCATCGCCATCGGTATCTCCTCCACCTTGGTAAGGATAGGTTCCGTTGTTGTGCTCATCACCATTTAATACGCCATCTCCATCGCAGTCAGCGGCTTGCCAAGTTGCGTTGTTAGGATCGTAACCAGCATATTGGCTAGGTTGTGGTGGATCACACGGATCATTAGGGTCGTACCCATTATTGTTTTCAACCGCATCTGAAATTCCGTCTCCGTCAGTATCTGCACCAGCCGAGTAAGGATCTGTACCGTTCGCATGCTCGTCTCCGTTGTTTATTCCATCGCCATCGCAATCTGCCGCCATCCAAGTAGCGTTGGTTGCAACGTAGTTATTGTAACCAGCCGCCTGAGCAGGATCACACGGATTGTTAGCATCGGAACCAGTGTTCGCTTCAATAGCATCGGATATTCCATCACCATCTGTGTCCGTTCCAGTAGAATATGGATCTGTACCGTTGTTGTGTTCATCGCCATTGTTTACGCCATCGCCATCGCAATCTGCCGCCATCCAAGTAGCGTTGGTTGCAACGTAGTTATTGTAACCAGCAGCTTGAGTAGGATCACACGGATCATTGGCGTTAGTTCCCATGTGGACTTCCAAATCATCTGCCAACCCATCGCCGTCTTTGTCACCACAATGGTGATATGGATCCGTACCGTTTGCGTGCTCATCGCCGTTGTTTACGCCATCGTTATCGCAATCTGCGGCCATCCACGTAGCGTTAGTTGAGTCGTAACCGGTATATCCAGCTGCCTGAGCCGGATCACACGGATCTAATTTATCCCATCCATTGTGTGTTTCAACATCGTCGAATAGTCCATCGCCATCGGTATCTCCTCCACCTTGGTAAGGATAGGTTCCGTTGTTGTGCTCATCACCATTTAATACGCCATCTCCATCGCAGTCAGCGGCTTGCCAAGTTGCGTTGTTAGGATCGTAACCAGCATATTGGCTAGGTTGTGGTGGATCACACGGATCATTAGGGTCGTACCCATTATTGTTTTCAACCGCATCTGAAATTCCGTCTCCGTCAGTATCTGCACCAGCCGAGTAAGGATCTGTACCGTTCGCATGCTCGTCTCCGTTGTTTATTCCATCGCCATCGCAATCTGCCGCCATCCAAGTAGCGTTGGTTGCAACGTAGTTATTGTAACCAGCAGCTTGAGTAGGATCACACGGATCATTGGCGTTAGTTCCCATGTGGACTTCCAAATCATCTGCCAACCCATCGCCGTCTTTGTCACCACAATGGTGATATGGATCCGTACCGTTTGCGTGCTCATCGCCGTTGTTTACGCCATCGTTATCGCAATCTGCGGCCATCCACGTAGCGTTAGTTGAGTCGTAACCGGTATATCCAGCCGCCTGAGCAGGATCACACGGATTGTTAGCATCGGAACCAGTGTTCGCTT
>JAHDGY010000008.1:60867-63402 GCA_020631555.1 Flavobacteriales bacterium
CCGTACCGTTTGCGTGCTCATCGCCGTTGTTTACGCCATCGTTATCGCAATCTGCATTAAACCAAATTGAATTGTTGGTGTCATAACCAGTGTAAGTATAATCTTGCTGAGGGTCGCAAGGGTCATTAAGGTCAGAACCGTTGGTCAACTCATCATTATCGCTAATTCCATCTCCGTCCGTGTCCTTATCACGAGAAAGTTCGTATTTGATAACCACTAAATCACCATATCCGGCCGAAGTTATATTTTTAGTATTTACTTGGGGATCAATGTCTATCGTGTTGGAGAAGCTTAAGAATGAGAAAATGTCTCGGAATCGATCCATCCAAATTGAATTTCTGCCGAACAATGCATTCTCTGAGGTGATTTTATCAGCCCAAATCAAATTTCCATTACCATCCAATCTTTGCAAGAAAGAACAACGGGATGCTGTGGTCATCGAATCTACTCCAGTTCCAGGATCTATGTCAGCAGTCGCGCCTAGCCATCCAAAAACATAAATTTCGTCTGATCCATAAGCAAAAATCTTCGATACATGATCGGATTCAGAACTTCCAATTCGTTTCGCCCATTGAAATTGTCCATTGGAATTGTATTTCACATAGGCGATATCATACTTACCGGAGACGGTAGAATTTAAAGTAGTCCCATTCTGGTTTAAACTTCCTCGGAAACCAAAAGTTGTGTACGAATTACCTTGTTCATCCACAGAGATGTCAACATTGGAAATGTAACTCCCTTCAATTTGTTTAGACCATAAAGTCGTTCCGTAAGTACTTTTCTTAACAATTGTATAGCGAGGTTTACTCCCAAATTGCTCTTGATATTGAGTGAAATAAACGCTTGAATTGGTTGGGTCAATTGCTAAATTATAGACAGTTCCATATCTACCCGGGCACACCGATAATTTTGGACTTTGCCTCCAAACAAAATTTCCGGAAGCATCCATTTTGGCAAAAAGTCCGTGATGAATCGGAGTAGGTCCGCATCTATACATCAAGCCTCCCGCAACATATATATTTCCACGATCATCAGCTTTGAGGTCGGCAACTCTACCAGATGTGAAGCAGCCAAACCGTACATTCTTTGCCCAGGCAAAACTACCATCAGCATTTACTTTTTGGACAAATCCAGCATGATTATCTCCAGCAAGACCTCCAAGACCATGACCGCCAAATTTTCCGCAAATCTTGAAATCACCACCTATATACACGTCGCCATTACTATCAGTTGTTATGGCTCTAATTCCCAGACTGAATGTATTCCAAATAATAAGCTTACCCCAAATGAAATTACGATTGGCATCAAGCTTTTGAAGAAAAGCTGAGTGGTATGCCGTAGAAGAATTGTTACTGGTAACGTATTTAGCACCAGAACCGGGGTCTAAGTCAATACTACCATTTGTTGGCGGCCCGCCTGTAGGGCTAGACCAGAATGTCCCAACAGTGTAAACGTTTCCGTTTTTGTCTGTGGTTGTTATTCCCCCGTCACTAAGAGGGGTTCCCAATTGTTGGTGCCATTGAATAGCCAATTCTTGTTTTTGCGAAAACGCAACGTTCAGAAGACCAAGGAATAGAAGTAGTGTGAAAACCACTGTTCTACACTTAGAATGTGAACTGTAAATTCGACTAAGGCCGGTTACACCTGAGTCACGTAGAAAACTACTAGTCATAATTTTAAAGGAGTTAAAGAATTTAAAAATGGTTGGTTGGAAGACAGGTTTTTCAAGAGATATTTTTAATTTGTTCGGCAATGCAATGTGAGCCCGGACTACACGAATTGTGTAGTTCAAATCAATACCCGCAGGAAACAGGTGTATACTATTAAAGGCTTCCATCTACATTACACATTAACAAATTGTGGAGTGGTTGACCAACAGGGTTACTAATTTGTAACCTAATTGTTTGTTTACACGTTGATTAACCAGTGTATCACAATTAATTTAAAGTCGCGACGAAAAAAGTCCGCACGACAAAACAGTCTAACTAGTAGTTTAATTCTTCTGGGAATATGGATATAGTGAGTAACAGCCTGTTCAGGCAGTAATAAGGTTTAGTTCAGTGCCAGTTCTAAACTGAGTCAAGCAACGTTCAACTAATTTATATCTCGAAAATTCAACCAATTTCCGTCAAATAAAATTTTGCCGAACCATACAAATGTATGCTAAATTAACAAAGTGTCAAGTTAATTATCATTATTTTTTGATTGATTAACTAAATTAACTGTTTGTATATCAGATGTTTGTTGCGGTTGTTTTTCTCCCGTTATTGGTTTTTTTACCAATTTATGTAGTGGTTTAGTTTCTTCGGACAGTTATTTTATAAAGTTAAGTCAATAGCGTCCTAAATAAAAAAAAGAGAGGTTAGTTTTTAGTCCAAAAATTACTTTGGGTCTCGTAAAAAACACACAATCCTCTGATGGGTACTATTACCCTGTTTGCGCAGATTATCAAAAAGATTGACCGTTCAGTTTTTAAAAAACTTGTAGAGAAGCACCATTCAGATAAAGGGAACAAAGGATTTGATGGTTGGACGC
>JAHDGY010000073.1 GCA_020631555.1 Flavobacteriales bacterium
AAAGTCACATTAAACAGTTTCCAAAACCTCAATCTGAATTATTCAAAGGTCTCTACAAATAAATGCCGAACTAATATGATTTGGGTAATCATATTTCCAGATTGTTTCTACATTTGGTGCTCTAAAATGGCTGAAGTAATATTCGAACGGAGCTTTTTGAATTCGGGATGTGGCGCAGTCCGGTTAGCGTACCGCTCTGGGGGAGCGGGGGTCGCAGGTTCAAATCCTGTCATCCCGACAATTTTGCAACAAGCAAGTTCTCTGGAATCTATTTCCAACTCATGTTTCAACTGAATCTAGGTGAATGATAAGATGTAAAAACAATTAATTAAGCACGACGTGAATCGCATTCGGAATATTTCACTCACCAATCTTTCTGGGGTAGTAATTTTAGCCTCACTGGTTTACATGTATTGCTTTTTTAAACCTTGGAATAATCCTGAAAAGATTTTACGAGAAGATGTCTACGGCTATTACGCTTATCTGCCAGCAACATTCATTCATAATGACATCAAACTTGAACGACTAGAAGAATTTGGCGGAGTAGTCTGGCATTCAACGACTGATGACGGCAAGAAGTATATAAAGTACTCTTGCGGTATGGCCATTCTGTACTCTCCATTCTTTTTGGGGGCGCATCTGGCGGCTCAATTTATGGATGTCGAAGCCAATGGATATACCTATCCCTACAAATTAGCTTTAGTAATCGCTGTGCTAAGTTACCTGATGTTAGCCTTTGTTTGCCTTTCGAAATTTCTTAGGCAGTATTTTATCGATAGAACCGTTGCGCTGGTCATGCTGGTGCTTTTTGTCGGGACTAACCTATGGTTCTACAGTGTTCACGATTTAGCATATTCCCACGCTTACAGCTTCTCTCTCATTTCAATTTTTCTGTACTGTACGTCGAAATGGTTGGAAACCAAAAATTTCAAATGGGCCATTTGGGTTGGTCTTTCATCTGGACTCTTTGTACTTGTACGGCCAATTGACATCGTCTTCATACTTGTCATTCCCTTACTTGGTGTCAACAACTTAAATGAATTAAGAAATAGGTTTAGCCTTTTCTGGGATCATAAACTACAGTTATTATTGATGGTCACATGTTTTGTAATCCCAATCCTACCCCAACTTTTTTACAATTATCACATTTTTGAAAGCATAATTAACTACTCTTATGCCGAAGAAGGCTTCTTTTTTGATAAGCCCAAGATATTCAAATCGTTATTTAGTTATTGCAACGGATGGTTAGTTTATACCCCAGCAATGTTATTTGCTATGATTGGCCTTGTCTTGCTATTTACATCAGGAAAAAAATTTCGTTTGTTGATTTGGATCTGTGCTCCATTATACATTTATATAATTGCATCGTGGTGGTGTTGGTGGTATGTAGGATTTGGCAATAGAGCCTACATTAACCTACTTCCGTTATTAAGTATCCCATTAGCTGTTTGTGTATCTGCGATTTTAGACAGAGGAACAATCTGGAGGATTGGATTTTGTGCAATTATCCTTTTATTAATTGGACTAAACTTGTTTCAAACACACCAGTTTTATCATAACTATATTCATTGGACAGGAATGACTAAGGAAACGTACTGGGGCTCTTTTCTGAGTTTAAAACGCCGCCAACTGTTTTACGAACAACTTCGAGAACCTGATTATCAAAAGGCCATGTCAGGTATTGAAGCCTACTTAGAACCAAGAAGAGAAATTAAATTTGAACGGCATTATTCATTTGACGAGAAAAAACTGCTTCAAAAATCGGCGGCAGATTATATTCAATCCGAAACTACATATCGTGGAGAAGGTGCGTTACACTTCCCAGATTCTACCAAGTATTGCTACTATCAAAAGGTAAGCCTAAAAGACTTGACCAATTTGTATGTCACTGCGTGGGTGAAAAATCATGAGAATTTCACCATCGCATTGGCAGGCGAAGAGGGATCTAATTTCTTCCGAAATTCTAATCAAGTTGCTAAATCGGATGGCGACTGGGATCTCATACATTTAAACGCCTTCTTTCTTGACAACATAACGATAGATACTGCTAATCTGTTCATTTGGAATCAGGATGCAAAAGAATTTTGGATGGACGAATTTACAATTAAAGGTTATACGCTTTCATTTGAAAGTGTCGACAGGTAATTTACAGTACACGATAGACCAAAATAATCTCTTCTCTTCCTTTGACCACTGTTTTCGCCTCGTAAACGCACTCGATGGTAGAATTGGAATCCAAGACTCGTTGACCGAGCCCAAATTCTTTTTCTGCAAACCAATTATCCCAAATTATTATGTCTCCAGTCCGAAGATCATTAAAGAAATTAGGAGCAAAATTCCTACGTACTTGGTCGTCAAAATGATCAATCTCTAAAACATCACTTAAGTAAGGGTGGACATAATAATAACGTTGATTGTTCAGTGCTTTGTGAAGCACAAAATCTGCTACCTGGCTGATTAGCCGTTGCCGTTTTGACACATCCAAATCCGCTCTAATATCTATTGCCGCAATATTATTGGTAAATGGAAAAACCAATACTCCTCCAATAAGCAGTATTTGAAGACCGCAGATGACCAAGCGATTTTTTACTACACTTTGATCACCAGCCAAATTAAACCCAATAAGCGCGATTATTGAAATCAGCGGTAACACACCAATTAACACACGAATCAACCCCATCGAATTAAAAATACCAAGATACCAGAACAACGAATGTGCAATTAAGAAAGCCCAAAAACCAAGAAAAATCAAAACATAAGTTCGCGGGTCAAATTGTGAGACTTTAAAACGCCAAAACAAACGCAACACACCAATCCAAAACAGGATGTAAATGGGTAGTCCAACTACAAAATTGAGCTGTTCAACAAAATGGAACAAACTACCACTGCCATATGTGCTACTAAGTTTCGCATACGGAATCTTATTAAAAACCCAAAACAAACTATCGTAAACACCAAAAATCCAGCTACCAGCTATTGCATACAACAAATGCCCAAAAATCAACCATGGGATTGCGCGCCAAATTCTTTGAAGCAAAAAATAACAACCAAATACCACCACAATTATCAACCCCTCGGATCGCACAAAAGGCAACAGCGAAACCAATACACTCCCCAAAATTACTTTGTCATCAATTACAAAATAGACAGAGGATATTAACAGAAGCGCAAACAGCGGTTCAGTTAGTCCTGAAAATGTGAGAACAAAACACAGCGGAGAAAAAATAAAAATCAACCCGCCAATAAGTGAATTCACAATACCTAACCGCTCAGTGGTTTTTATTGTAAATACCATCGTTAAAATCATGACCACTCCGTTAAATACTTTGATCCCCACAAATCCAAATTGGGCAAAGGGACTTGCCAACAGTACGTAAAATGGTTTGGCCCAGTGATCAAAGTACAACTCCGGATGTGAAGGCGCGTATCGGGCAAATAAATAGTGCAACACACTATCACCTGAATCTCCATTTCCTCCAAAGAATATGATAGTCAAGGCTGTAATAGACACATAAAACAGTATCAAGACCAAATACAACGATCTATTGGCTGTGGAAAAAATTGCTTCGCGTCGACTGTGGAGCATTTAAAATTCGATTTGCACAGAATAAATGTAAATAAAGTCTCAACAAGATTTAAATCGGTAGTTTATCGGATTGACAAGGCCACGCTAATCCCTATTCCATTAGCTGGTGAAACAACCGGAAGAATATTTAAGGATAAATCTTCACTCACATCAAAATGCATAAGATGAGCATCAACATGAGCATCAACTAGTTGTGCTAAATAGAAAATTCCTGATACGATCAGAGATAAATCTCGATTTCTCCGGTAATACTCTGTTAAACTAAGCAATTGGCTTGAATTATAATTGTAAACGGTTTCAACATTTGGATCGTTAAGGGTTTGAAGGTAGCCACTCTTGTACTTAGAATAATCCTGATGATTAGCATAAGCTAAGTACGCCATTCCTCCCATAGCGCCATATATTATTGGCAATTTAGCCCATCGAATCCAATAACCAACTTGTTTTTTTTTTGATTCAGGAGTATAAATAAGGCTATAAATTTGACCACTCCCAGGAGCTAAAGCTGACATAATTGTTGCTACTCTTGGCACTGGTTTGGTTGAATCTCCAGTAACGGCAAATGAACCGAACCACACCATCAAAAATAAAGCAATTGCACACGTTCTCTTCCAAACCACAGAGTAAATCACCCAACTATAATAGTTACGGAGGTAAGCCGTCATTTGTTGACTCTTTTAAAACGTAAATATAATCTGAACTCTATCCCCAACCTGCAAAATTGTTGGCTTATTGATCCAGCATCCCAATGATTCGCTGAAGCTCTTTCTGATCCGCAAACGAGATAATTATTCTTCCATCTCCGTTCACCGTTTTTTTGATATCTATTCTCGTCTTGAAATGATACGAAAGGTCATCTCTCACCTTTCTCTCATCGTAATCCAAGGATACCGATTTTCTCCCGCCAGTAGATTTCTTGAACTTTTTTGAAAGATCTTCGGTAGCCCTTACGCTTAAGTTTTCATCCTTAATGGTTCGAAAGGCTTCAAGTTGATCTTCTTCGCCTTCGATAGCGAGCAATGCCCGAGCATGTCCCATTGAAATTTCTTGACCCCGAATGGCCACCTGAATTTGAGAAGGAAGTTTAAGCAACCTTAAGTAATTTGTACAAGTTGATCTATTTTTTCCAACTTTTTCACTGAGCTGTTCCTGAGTAAGATCACACTCATCAATAAGGCGTTTGAAACTTAATGCAATCTCTATTGCATTCAAATCCTCCCGCTGAATATTCTCTACAATAGCCATCTCCAACATGGCCTGATCGTTGGCTATGCGGACATAAGCTGGAACTTCTTTCAAACCAGCAATTTGCGAAGCCTTGAAACGTCGTTCTCCCGAAATTATCTGGAATCCATCGTTCCCGGTTTTTCTAATCGTAATTGGCTGTATTACACCATGCTCCTTGATCGAATTGGTCAGTTCCACCAAAGCCTCCTTTTCAAAATGAGTTCTGGGCTGAAAAGGATTTGCCTCAATGCTTACGACAGGAACCATTGCAACAGACCCCACAACCGCCCCAGCAGAAGGGTTGTCGTTATAATTTGAGGTAATATCTGTGTCCGGATTGCTGAGCAATGCGCTTAACCCTTTACCCAAAGCTGGTTTTTTTGCTTTCTTACTCATTAACTATCTCCCATTTCAATCACCTTCTCCGCCATACTGATTTGCGTCATATCGTTTTTTTGCAAAATCTCACGGGCAAGATTCAGATAGTTTACCGATCCTTTGCAAGTTGCATCGTGCATAATTACCGACTCTCCATGACTAGGAGCTTCTCCAAGCGTGGTGTTACGATGCACAATGGTATCAAAAACCAACTGTTGAAAATGAGTTTTGACCTCTTCCACAACTTGGTTGGCCAAACGCAATCTCGTATCATACATCGTCAGCAAAATACCCTCAATTGATAATTCTTTATTCAGCCTACCTTGAACTATTTTAATCGTATTCAATAGTTTACCAAGACCTTCCAAGGCGAAATATTCACATTGAACAGGAATAAGTACAGAATCAGCCGCTGTTAACGCGTTAATAGTTATTAATCCCAAAGAAGGAGAACAATCAATGACAATAAAATCATACTGATCTTTAACTGATTGGAGAGCCTTTTTCATCATCATTTCACGCTCCGGCATATTGATCATTTCTATCTCCGCTCCAACCAAATCAATGTGCCCTGGAAGGAGATCAAGATTGGGATTGGAAGTTGTCAAAATAATCTCCTCCGGATTCTGATCGTTAATAATACAATCGTAAATCGAAGACTTCACATTTTTCGGATCAAACCCAACACCAGAACTGGCATTCGCCTGCGGATCCGCATCAATCAACAATATTTTCTTCTCTAAGACACCAAATGCAGCTGCCAAATTAATGGCCGAAGTAGTCTTCCCTACTCCACCTTTTTGATTTGCTATCGTTATAATTTTTCCCATCCTAGTCTCCAATTAAAATTCCTTATTTTGGCCTATTTCCAACAGGTGCAATGATATTCCTTTATCTTGAAATTTACGCATTGCTTCTTCACGATCCACCTTAATATATCCGAAAGTGTCGTAGTGAACGCCAAGTACTTGATTACAACCGACAAATTCAGCAGCAATCACAGCATCGTCAGCGCCCATCGTAAAGTTATCTCCAATTGGAAGTACAGCAAAATCTAGGTTAAACTGTCTACCTATTAATTGCATATCCATTGTCAACGCAGTATCTCCTGCAAAATAAAAACAACCTTCCTTAGAGTCAATTATAAAACCTCCCGGATTTCCACCATAACTTCCATCAGGCATAACACTTGAATGCACTGCGTTCACGTATTTTACAGTTCCAAAATCAAATTGCCAACTACCTCCAATATTCATTGGATGACCATTTTCCACTCCTTTTGACGCAAACCAATTCACAATTTCAAAATTGGAAACTACAGTTGCTCCTGTACGCTTTGCAATTACTTTCGCGTCAGCAACATGATCCTCATGTCCATGAGAAATTAAAATGTAATCTGCCTGAATATCGTCCAGTGCGATATGTTCTGCCAAAGGATTCGGTGAAACGAAAGGATCGAACAAAATATGCTTTGCACACAGCTCTACCGAAAAACAAGCATGTCCATAATACGTAACCTTCATTAAATAATAGAAATAGTTTCAGAAACAGACAAAGTTAATGATTGCCTACGCAATCATTAATGCTAAGCCACCATATTTTACACAGAATTCTGTTGAATCTTGCGATTACAATCAAGTTATGAACAGTTATGATTTTGCGCAATATTACAAAGCCCTGATGAATGGTACATAATATTCAGATTAGAGCAACTTTCGGAAATTAAGTAATGTTCATAACAATTAACCGTCACCCGAATTAATCAAAAGGTTTAAAGCAGTTTTTCAACGCATCTGTAGCTCCATTACCTACCATCTGCGTGCAGCCCCCCTGTCTTTATACTGACGCTTTTGGAGTCTATCATACTCCGTTTCACTATCTGCAGGGATGTATAAGCGCACGGAAGAATAAACTTCGTTTTTAGCCTTTTCTTCCACATAATCGAGAATAAAGCTGTTAACTCCTTTCATTTCATGCTTCGGATGAACGATTTTTCGGTGAATTATCAAAGGGTTAGAATGGTCCTCCCAGACAGAAATTTCATTTTGACAAGCCGTTTCTTGATTTACGGTAACTATACCCAAAATCTCACCTTCTTGAACAACTTTGTGCAAATTTAAACACTTGAGATCAGATATGAGAAGTGCCTTCGAAGGAAGGTCCTGCGTATCGCTCTTACTGTCGCCTTCTGACAGGTGACTTTTGGCTTTTTTTACCAAGCGTTGGATCTCATCCAAATCGCTCAAAGAAGCTCCTTGTATAATCACATTCACCAAATCACCTTGGCAAGTCTATAACTTATCGTACTGTTTTACAAGTATTCTTCTCCGATCGTAAAGAATGATCTCCTCTTTCTCCAGAGCCCTCAAAATTGTAGTAACCGATTGGCGGGAGGTTGCGGTTAATTTGCCAATATCTTCGTGTGTCAATCTTAACTTAACCTCTACTTCTTCCCCATTGGCCAAAACTCTGCCATGCTCGTCGACCAGCTCCTTAATAAACAACTTAACCCTGTCTTCCGCATTTTTAAAGCAAAGAGACTCTAATCGGCCTTGCAATCTCTTTAGGCGCAAACCAATCAATTTTGTAACAGATAAACTAACTTTTGTATTAGCCTCTAACACCTGTTTAAAATCAACTTTGCTTAGACTACAAATTTCACAATCCGCAAGCGCTTCAGCCAGTTCCTCTCTATTGGTCCCCGACACAATGCTCATTTCTCCAAACACTTGACCGGGCCCAAGAATAAGTAATATCAATTCCTTTCCCTCCGCCGAGAATCGCGAAATTTTAACCTTACCTTCAGATATGTAAAATATTCTATCCGAGGCATCTGCCGGCAGATAAATAACATCGCCTTTCTTGTATTTTTTTGAACTAGACAGCGTACTTAACTCCTGATCTCCTCTCTGGCAAAATAAGCCAGTAACATCAACGTCATGTAAATGCCAAACGCTTCCAGATTTATCTGACATAGTATCCTTTTGTTCTGACAAATTTATACATATATCGTAGGCGCTGACA
Organism: Flavobacteriales bacterium; assembly: GCA_020631555.1. Taxonomy (GTDB): domain Bacteria; phylum Bacteroidota; class Bacteroidia; order Flavobacteriales_D; family Parvicellaceae; genus JAHDGY01. Next base: position 8,216 of record JAHDGY010000073.1, read on the forward strand.
TAAACCGTTTGTAGATTTATAAACACTTACGTCTAACCATTGTTAACTTCTCAATGCCAATAAATTAAACTTCAAAATAAATCAATAGAAATTGTAATCATCTACACAAATAATCTCCTTTTGTATAGCATAAATGATTAGGCCTGCGATATTTTTCACGCCAGTTTTTAAGAATAGAGACCTTTGCACATAAAGTAGTTTATGTGCAAAGGTCTCATGGTTACAATTTTTGTGGATGGAGCTATTTTTCGAATCTCACAGGTCGTCTGAATGCCATCCATATCTTTCATTCTTAGGTCTGTTATAACAATTTCTGGGCGACAATCAATAGAAGTACTTTTCAATTTCTTCGTAAAACTCTGACCCGAAAGCGCAGTTACGCTTACCAAATATTTATCGGAATCTCTAAAATAATTGCGCAACAGATTTACTATCAACTCTTCATCATCAACTATTCCAATCGGAATTTTCCCCATCACTTTATCTAATAATTAAGTTCGACGTATATTTTGGTCCCCACCCCTACCTCTGAAGTAATTTCGCATTTCGCACCAAGTGCATCGCTTCGCATTTTAACATTCTGAAGCCCCATTCCTAGTGCACAATCCGAAACATCAAACCCTTTACCCCTATCCTCAATATCCATTCTGAATGAAGACTTACCATAAATCAATTTGACAAATGCAATATCAGTTTCCGCATGTTTCAACATATTGTTCCACACCTCCTGAACGATGCGAAAAAGGTGTAATTTTACTGGAAACTTTAGTCCGACTCTATCTTCGGAATCATCAACCTCTAGATTAAGCGAGTAATTTGGACAGCTGGGAAGTGAATGCAGTAACTCTTCCAGACTTAACCGATCAACAAAAGTTGGAGAAAGTTCATGTGTCAAGTTTCTACCTACTTCAATACTATCCTGTAGAACCTTCAATTGTTCTGATCCAGACATTAATCCCTCCGTGCACATCGATATTTTCAAAGCAGACAATTTAGATAACAAAGCATCGTGGAGGTCTAATGCTATTCGCGCGCGTTCTTTTTCTTGACAGGCTGCAACTACTTCCGACAGCGCCCTCTGATGACGCACCTCGATCCTTTCGATCTTTCTTTTGGTCCTGCGTGATTGCTCATAAACTACCATTAGCATTACCAATACAAGTACTGCAAGCATTAAAATTTCCATAAACCAGTTGTTACTAATGTCTAGGTCGAACAACTTTATTTTAGGAACAAGGATTGGTCACAACCTATTTTGTTTACTAACTGATTTTCAACTACCCAAAACACTTGATGTGCAGACTTGATGCTTGGTACGAAATAAATGGATGGAACTTTCATGGCTATTTGTTTTTGATATAACTGATACTTGGTGGAGCGATGATTCAAGTTCGGTGAGTGGGAACCTAAAAGCACCCAACAAGCTATCGACCAATGTAAGACTAGGAGAATCAAGTATTTTAACAAACCAATAATAAGTAATGGACGATAGACATTTTTGGGTGTTCCAAAGTTATCAAATTACCCCGCACAAGTCAATAATAGTTGAAGTTTTAGAAATTCCAAACACCAAAAATTGCCATAAATTGAAATATATTTATTTTTGCAGAAAATTGGGCAGCAGGAATAAAAAATATTTTTCACGTTTTACCTATCGCAGCAAGCTTAAAACAAATGATTTAGTTTGGTTTGAGTACAAAGTTTTTGGTTGTTTTTACCATAGCAGCTGAATTTGACAAACTGTTAGCTCTAAAGAATTTTATTATTTAATATACACGAAATGAAACTAAAATTTGCTGGATTTATGGTGATTGCAGCTGTTGTTGCAGCAGTATCCTGCTCTACTGAGCCGCTACCAAAACCAAAAACAATCGCTCCCTTGCAACGGTATTTGTCCGCTACGATTAACGGAAATGATTTTACAACGCTTATCGTAAACGATAGTCTTAATGGTGATTATGTGAGTTTTTTGGCTGTCAAAGACAAAAAGTGGGTTCGCTTTAAGTTTAGAGAGAACTTAAAGCCAGACATCTATCAATTTCCAAATGATTCTTTAAAGCTGGATGGCGTATACTACGACCCTGAACTTAAGAAGGAATGGTTAATTGATTTCGGTTCGGTGACAATTGCTAACATCGACACAGTAAACCACACAGCACAAGGGAAAATAGATTTTACAGTGAAGAAGAACGGAATGGTACCCAAAGTTCATATCACTGGGGATTTCAGATCTAAATACGACGACGACAAATAAATAATTCAGTAGGTTTCTGAAAACCTGAAAGGGTTTCAAACATATTTGACATTAGACCTCATTAAACGCCGAATCTTTAAGCTGTTTCGGCGTTTTTATTTAATACGCTCCTCCCCAAACTCTGTTGTCTTCCGCTGCTTAAACCTGAAAGATCAACAACTTTTGCATTTCTTCTCACCAGTTGTCTCTTCCCCTGTAGATCGTAAATGGCAAAATCCATACGTTCAGTTAAATGTAACATTCTACTAACTGGATTTGGATAAACTCCAAAACTGTCGCCTTGTAATTTCTCCAGTTCTTCATCAATATTAGTGGTCACAACATCTTTATAACCAGTAATAGTCAAAGTTACGGAATGGTTGAATGGTGGAACATTAGAAGCAGATGGATGTTGAATATTCACGAAATAAGTTGTTCCATCTGAAGTAAATCTTCCTCCAGTGGTTTCACAGCCTGCTGGTCCAGCAATAAATCGAGTCAAATCTTTAATCTGGTACTTCATGCCTGGAGCATCATCGCTAACATCCAAAATATAGGCTTCATTTAACTTAGATGAAAAATGTACTGGACTTCCTAGCAGTCCCTTCGGATTCATATCCTCATTAATTGACAAGTAAGTTTTTCCTTTGATAACAGTAGAAACCAATCCATCCGGAGGAGACATGTGATTTTTAGATGGATTGTAATTTCGCCTCAAATTTCCGCCTCCTTCTAACGCAACCTCTACTTGAGACGAAGTCACATTGAGTCTCAATATTCTTCCATATATATCAGTAAAAATTGAATCTATTGCACCATCTGCAGCATCCATTTCTACAAGGTGATTTGCCAAGGTTCCACCTGCACGCAGGGCTTCCGAAACATCTACGGTCTTTCCACGGCCGGTTTCGGTTATAAAAATTGTTTGATCGTTGATTCCTTCGATCCATTCTAAGCGCATAAAAACGGTAGCTCCCATGTGTAAAGCAACATCTCTTGCGTGAAGCATTGAATCCAATTTCATTGGCATTTCGAGCCACGTTCCACCATCACCATCAATAAATTGTTGATAGGTGTACAACTTTCCAACACTGAAATCTTTAGCAGAATCCGCTACAAACTTATACAATACCGATCCCGAGGATTTATCATCGGTTAGATACATAGTTTTATCATCGGAGGCTACCCAACCTCCTTCATGAGCATATCTACCCATATTGTACTGTTTGCGAACGGCTTTAGCTTGTTCCACATCAACCTCGACCATGTAACAATAATTCATATGCCTCTTGATCGATCGATTGACGGAGGCTCCGTTAAATGTTTGCACGAGAAAATCTGAAGTATCTTGTATACCTGCACCATTATTATGGATCGCCTTGTTAGAGCCGAATGCCCCTTCCCACTCTTCCGCGGTAAACACCTTTCCCCAATTGGTTTGAACTCCACCGCAATTGGCTGCTGTTCCACCCACGGGAGTAAAGTATACATTTCGGTATTTCCCTTTACTGTCGGTAGATACTTTCCAAGCCATCGTTTGTCGGTCGTACCAAGCTGTAAACACAGTCATTCCTCCTCCATCACCATTTACAGGATCTGATTGAATTCTCTCGTGATTAATTACAACATATCCGGAATCGCTCCGACCATCAATAGGAATATAGCCTGTAAAGTCGTGCCATTCCTTTGCCAATGCACTATCTCCTAATTTGTTGTGGACGTAATCAACCCCTCCAGTAAATAATACATCATATTTAATCGGAGAAGGAGGAAGAACGACCTCGTTGGGTTCTGATGGATTCCCTGCGGGATCATAGAAATTTTCTAACAATTCTGGAAAAGGATTTTGAGCAAATCCCGCTAGTGGAAGGAACATTGTGACTAGTATAAATTTCTTTCTCATGTGCAGTATTTATTTGATTTTTGCTTAAAATTTGTTCGGCGCAATATTGAGGATTCAAAAAAAATAATCGACACTATCAACATTATGCTTATAAAAAGAATTTAGCACCAGCAGATTAGCTAAATATTAAAAACCTTGAGCAACAACGTTAACAACCGATGAGAATCAGCTATAAAGAAGAAATTCAGGACTTTTAATACGTGTTAAAAACATGTTAAACAACCTTTTTTGACTATTTTAATCAATACATTGGGTCAATAACTTGACTATTTAACATCAAAACTTATGTGGAAATTTTCTTTGATTTTGGCAGTGAGCTTGGTTTTCCTTATGTCGTGCGGAGAAACAACCAGCGAAACCTATTCAGAAACAATGGTTGTAGAAGCCTCTTGTGGAATGTGCCATTTTGGAATGGAAAGTCCTACTGGCTGCAAACTTGCGGTAAAATTGAATGACGGAACATCGTATTGGGTAAAAGGAATCGGGATTCACGACCACGGAGATTCTCATAGTGAACATGGCTTTTGTAGCGCAGTTAGAAAAGCTGAAGTTGCAGGCAAGGTTGAAAACGGAAAATTTGTGGCAAGTAGCTTTAAATTACTACCGGTTGAAAAACATTAACTCCAACGGAAAAAACTAGGTCATTTATCGATGTTTAGGAACCAAACGTCAGTTTGGAAATACCTAAAACCGAAAATAGACCTCCTCAAATCTGGTTGAATCGTTAACATGATAACAACCACAGCAAAATTTTGGGGATAGATACAGTTTGCAAAGCAAACAATTAAGGGTAACAGAAATGTTCCCCTTTTTTTATGCGAATGCGTGATGCCTGATCCTTACCTCGGGCGTCTGCAAAATCCTAAAAAAGATTCCGCTTATGAATTTTGGTAGAGCCAAAAAGTAATTATTTACATCAATTGGCTATATTTCACTATCAGAATTGATAAATTCATATGGGCAATAAGGTTGGCAAAGACTAGATCTATTGCTTCTAAAATGTGTCAATCCGAACAAATTAAGCTGAACCATTCGGTGATTGCCAAATCATCGAAAATTGTTCAGGTAAACGACACCTTTGAAATCAAACAATTGCCAATTTGGAGAAGCTTTAAAATTATCGATATTCCAAAAAGCAGAGTTAGTGCTAAACTTGTTCCAGACTTTATCATCGAACTAACCAACGAAACGGAACTCAAAAAACTTGAAGAAGTTCAAAGACTTAATAGAGAAAACAAAGTCCTCGGGATTAAAGGTAGACCAACAAAGAAAAACCGAAGAAACCTCAACAAATACTTGAAGTGATCTAAATTTTGTTTTGGCCAGAATAAATGAATTTTCGCACAAATGGAGAACAAAAATCGAAGAAGCCTTTAGGTATTATCATCACGAAGATATATTATCTTTCGAAGAAAGAAAATTGTCTTCTCAACATCGACACGATATTTCCGATAGAACATGGAGTCTT
>JAHDGY010000074.1 GCA_020631555.1 Flavobacteriales bacterium
TCAATAAAAAATCCAGAAAAATCAACCCTCCTAAAGGTTTTTAAGGAACGACTAATTAGTAAGCTTTTTTCTTTCAATTATTTGCACCATATATCATAAAATGAAAAATGCCGCACACTATCGTGCGCGGCATTTTATCAAAGTTCAAGAACAGGTATTAGTCAACAAACTCTTCTTCCATTTCAATAGCTTCTTCCTTCGCACCCACAATTAGATCTTGAAATTGACGAAGTCCTGTTCCTGCAGGAATCTTATGCCCGACAATTACGTTCTCCTTCAATCCAAGTAAAGTATCCTCCTTACCACCGATAGCCGCTTCATTCAGAACCTTCGTAGTTTCCTGGAAGGACGCAGCGGAAATAAAGCTGTCCGTCTGAAGAGAAGCTTTAGTGATTCCTTGAAGCAATGGCTTCGATGTTGCAGGAATTGCCTCACGAGCCTCAACCAACTTCATGTCTTTTCTTTTTAAGACAGAGTTCTCATCCCTAAGTTTTCTTGCGGTAACAATTTGTCCAGGTTTTAGATTATCCGATTCTCCAGCATCTGTGACCACCTTTTTACCCCAAATCTCATCGTTCTCCTCCATAAAGACCACTTTGTTTACAGCTTGTTTCTCCAAAAATTTGGTATCCCCAGCATCAACTATTTCAACCTTTCTCATCATCTGACGGACAATAACCTCGAAGTGCTTATCATTAATTTTTACTCCCTGAAGACGGTATACCTCCTGTATTTCATTAACAATGTACTCCTGCACCGCTGTTGGTCCCTGAATTGACAAGATATCAGCAGGAGTCGTTGCTCCATCAGATAATGGCTGACCAGCTCTCGTGTAATCATTTTCCTGAACCAAAATGTGTTTCGAAAGAGGTACAAGATATTTTTTCTGCTCCCCTGTACGAGATTCAACCAAGATTTCACGATTCCCTCGTTTAATCTTACCAAAAGACACTATTCCATCAATTTCAGCGACAACTGAGGGATTCGATGGATTCCTTGCCTCAAAGAGCTCAGTAACACGAGGAAGACCACCTGTAATATCCCCTGACTTACCAGCCACTCGAGGAATTTTCACAAGAATCTCCCCAGCCTTAATCTTATCACCTTCACCTACAATAATGTGCGCATTTACTGGCAAGTTGTACGTTCTTGATATATTACCTTCCGCATCAACTATGGAAATCATCGGGTTCTTCTTCTTGTCCTTCGTTTCAATGATAACCTTTTCAACGAAACCAGTTTGTTCATCAATCTCCTCACGGTAAGTAATACCCTCTTCAATACCGTCAAAGGTTACTGTACCATCAACTTCCGAAAGAATCACCGCATTATATGGATCCCAGGTACAAATAACATCACCTTTTTTAATTTTTCTCTTTCCCTTAATCTTCAAGGTAGAACCATAAGGCAGGTTATTCGTAGCCAATACAACCCCTGATTCCGGGTCAATAATTCTCAATTCACCAGATCGACCAATTACCAAATCTATCTCTTCACCGTTCTCATCTTTTTTGACAACAGTTCTAAGCTCATCGATCTCTACTTTACCATCATACTTAGCTAACAAGCTATTTTCATCAGCAATGTTCGCCGCAGTACCACCAACGTGAAATGTTCTAAGAGTCAACTGGGTTCCTGGTTCTCCAATAGATTGAGCTGCAATAACACCAACAGCCTCACCAGCCTGCACCATTCGACCACTCGCTAAGTTTCTCCCATAACAAGTAGAACACACGCCACGACGCTGTTCACAAGTCAAAACCGAACGAATCTCTACTTCCTCCGTGCCAACTTCCTCAATCAACTTAGCCTTAGTTTCAACAATCTCTTCACCAGCTGCTACAATTAATTCCTGCGTATCTGGATGATAAATATCGTGCACCGATGTACGCCCTAAAATTCTGTCGTATAGTGACTCAACTATTTCATCATTCTTTTTAAGAGCAGAACAAACCAAGCCTCTTAGCGTTCCGCAGTCTACTCCGGTTATAACAACATCCTGAGCTACATCAACCAATCGTCTGGTAAGGTATCCCGCATCAGCTGTTTTAAGCGCCGTATCCGCAAGACCTTTTCGAGCACCGTGAGTTGAAATAAAATACTCAAGAACTGATAAGCCTTCCTTAAAATTCGACAAAATCGGATTTTCAATAATATCTTGTCCTCCGGTGGCTCCGGATTTTTGCGGTTTCGCCATCAATCCCCTCATACCGGATAACTGTCTAATCTGTTCTTTAGACCCCCTAGCTCCAGAATCCATCATCATGAAAATAGAATTGAACCCCTGCTGATCGTTAGAAATTTTCTGCATCAGATTATGAGTCAATCTAGAATTCGTATGAGTCCAAATATCAATAATTTGATTATACCGTTCATTATTGGTAATTAGACCCATGTTATAATTCATCATAACCTCGTCTACCTCACCTCTAGCCTTAGCCACCAATTCCTCCTTAGCATCTGGAATAATTACATCCCCTAAATTGAAAGACAATCCTCCTTTAAATGCCTGATAATATCCAAGATTTTTAATATTATCCAGGAAGGAGGCGGTAGTTGGTACATCCGTTTTCTTAAGAATTTCCCCGATAATATCTCTCAAGGCCTTCTTGGTTAAGACCTCATTAATGTATCCAGCTTGCTCAGGAACTAGTTCGTTGAAAATCACCCTACCAACAGTAGTTTCCTGAATCTTACTGATCTTATCACCATTTTCTTGAACCTCATCTATTCTAACCTTTATGTACGCATGAAGATCAATAACTCCTTCGTTCAGGGCTATCTTAACTTCTTCGGCGGAGTAAAAGGTCATGCCTTCTCCTCGGACAAGATGTTCTTTAGTACTTTTTCTACCCTTAGTAATGTAATATAAACCAAGAACCATGTCCTGCGACGGTACCGTAATAGGTGCTCCATTAGCAGGATTTAAAATGTTGTGGGAAGCAAGCATAAGTAACTGCGCTTCCAACACGGCAGCATTACCCAAAGGTAAATGAACTGCCATCTGGTCACCATCAAAATCCGCGTTAAATGCTGTACACACGAGCGGATGCAGTTGAATTGCCTTGCCTTCAATCAGTTTAGGTTGAAAAGCTTGAATTCCTAAACGGTGAAGCGTAGGAGCCCGGTTTAACAACACCGGGTGCCCTTTCAATACATTTTCAAGAATATCCCAAACAACCGGCTCCTTCCTATCGACAATCTTCTTTGCTGATTTCACTGTTTTGACAATTCCTCTCTCAATCATCTTCCTGATAATAAACGGCTTAAACAATTCCGCCGCCATATCTTTCGGCAATCCACACTCATGCAATTTCAGAGTAGGACCAACCACAATAACCGAACGAGCAGAATAATCAACACGCTTACCTAAAAGATTCTGTCTAAATCGTCCTTGCTTTCCCTTTAAAGAATCAGACAATGATTTCAACGGCCTATTTGCTTCGGTCTTTACTGCACTTGCCTTTCGCGAATTATCAAATAGAGAATCAACTGCTTCTTGCAGCATACGCTTCTCATTTCTCAAAATCACCTCAGGCGCCTTAATTTCAATAAGCCGCTTTAATCGATTATTCCTAATAATAACCCGTCGATATAAATCATTTAAGTCAGACGTAGCAAATCTTCCTCCATCCAAAGGAACAAGTGGACGCAGTTCCGGTGGAATAACCGGCACCACCTTTACAATCATCCACTCCGGATTATTCTTTATTCTCCCATTTGCCTCTCTGATTGCTTCAACAACCTGCAATCGCTTTAAGGCTTCGTTCTTACGCTGTTGTGATGTCTCAGTGTTAGCCTTGTGCCTTAATTCATAGGACATCGAATCTAAATCAAGCCTAGACAAAAGTCCATATAGAGCCTCCGCTCCCATTTTGGCAATAAACTTATTCGGATCAGTATCTTCCAAATATTGGTTTTCCTTCGGCAAGGAATCCAATATATCTAAATACTCCTCTTCAGTCAAATAATCCATTTGCTGAAGAGGCTCTCCTTCAACATTATGCGCTACCCCTGGTTGAATAACAACATATCGTTCGTAATAGATAATTTGATCTAATTTCTTTGTTGGTAAACCTAACAAATAGCCAATTTTATTAGGTAATGACCTGAAGTACCAAATATGAGCAACCGGAACAACAAGTGAGATATGCCCCATTCGCTCACGTCTTACCTTTTTCTCGGTAACTTCAACTCCACAACGATCACAAACAATCCCCTTATATCGAATTCGCTTATATTTACCGCAGTGGCATTCATAATCTTTAACCGGACCAAAAATTCGCTCGCAAAACAAGCCATCTCTTTCCGGTTTGTAGGTACGATAATTGATCGTTTCAGGCTTAAGCACCTCCCCACTAGATCGCTCGAGGATCATTTCCGGAGATGACAAGCTAATTGTTATTTTAGAAAAGTCACTGTTAACCTTTTGTTCTTTTCTATAAGCCATATTGTGAAAAAATTATTTCGTTTAAAACATTATTAATCTAACAGTGCCATGCACCATTGTTAATAAACTTACTGATCCAAGGAAATGCTTAATCCTAATCCCTTAAGCTCATGTAGCAATACATTGAAAGACTCCGGAATACCAGGTATCGGTAAATTCTCTCCCTTTACAATAGATTCATAAGCCTTAGCTCTACCCATTACGTCATCAGACTTTACGGTTAAGATTTCCTGAAGAATGTTGGCAGCACCAAATGCCTCAAGAGCCCATACTTCCATTTCACCAAATCGCTGACCACCGAACTGAGCCTTACCACCCAACGGTTGTTGGGTAATTAAAGAATACGGACCAATAGATCTGGCATGCATTTTATCATCCACCATGTGACTTAGTTTCAGCATGTATATCACCCCAACAGTTGCCGGCTGGTCAAACCTCTCACCAGTTCCGCCGTCGTACAAGTAGCTTCTACCAAATCTTGGAACACCCGCCTTATCCGTTTCATCGTTAATTTGGTCGATTGATGCACCATCAAAAATTGGCGTTGCATACTTCTTATCAAGATTTAAACCAGCCCACCCGAGAACAGTCTCATATATCTGACCAAGATTCATTCTTGAAGGTACCCCTAACGGATTCAACACAATGTCAACAGGAGAACCATCTTCAAGAAACGGCATATCCTCTTGTCGGACAATTCGAGAAACAATACCTTTGTTTCCGTGCCTACCTGCCATTTTATCACCTACTTTAAGCTTCCGCTTCTTAGCAACATAGACCTTGGCCATTTTGATAATTCCATTAGGCAACTCATCTCCAACCGTTACCTGAAACTTTTCACGCTTGTATCCCCCTAGAAGTTCATTGCTGGCTAACCTGTAATTATGAATTACCCTTTTAACAAGATTATTAACCGAATCATCACCAGTCCATTCCGTCGGGTTAATAGTATCGTAATCAATCGCAACCAAGTTTCTATTCGAAAACTTAACTCCTTTCTTTATGATTTCTTCTCTAAAGTTATTGAAGACGCCCATTGACTTCTTGTCTCCAATAATTTCCAAAAGCTTTTCCGCAAGCTTATTCTTTAACTCAGCCAAATCGGTTTCATAGCGTGAGTCCATTTGATCAATAATTGGCTTATCCTGAGTTTTTGACTTTCTATCCTTTATTGCTCTTGAAAACAACTTCTTATCAATTACCACTCCCTTAAGAGAAGGCGACGCCTTTAACGATGCATCTTTAACATCTCCAGCCTTATCACCGAAAATTGCCCTTAACAACTTTTCCTCCGGAGACGGATCGGTTTCCCCCTTAGGAGTAATTTTCCCGATCAAAATATCCCCCTCCTTAATCTCCGCTCCAATTCGAATAATACCATTTTCATCCAAATCTTTAGTCGCCTCTTCACTTACATTCGGTATATCAGAAGTTAATTCTTCAAGACCTCTCTTTGTGTCCCTCACCTCAAGTGAATATTCATCCACATGAATGGAAGTAAAAATATCCTCGCGAACAACTCGCTCTGAAATAACGATTGCATCCTCAAAGTTATATCCCTTCCACGGCATGAATGCAACTCGCAAGTTTTGCCCCAAAGCAAGTTCTCCCTTCTGAGTAGCATAACCTTCACATAAAACCTGACCTTCAGTCACCTTATCACCTTTCATGACAATCGGCTTAAGGTTTATCGAGGTACTTTGGTTAGTCTTTTGGAATTTGGTTAATTCGTATTCCTTCTTGTTATCACCAAAGGAGACTAGTTCTTCCTCGGCATTCCTATCATATTTAATAACTATCTTCTTCGAATCTACGTAGTCTACTACACCAGTACCCTCAGCAGCTACAAGTACTCTAGAATCTCTGGCAACCAGCTCCTCAATTCCAGTACCGACAATGGGAGAGTCAGGTATCAACAATGGTACAGCCTGACGCTGCATGTTAGACCCCATCAACGCCCTGTTTGCATCATCATGCTCCAAAAAAGGAATACATGATGCGGCAATGGACGCTATCTGGTTTGTACCAACATCCATCAGCTGCAAATTTTCAGGGTCGACTACAGGAAAATCTCCCTCGTGCCTAGCCTTGATCTTATCCGTAACAAAATTACCCTTGTCATCTACCTCCGCATTTGCCTGGGCAATCGTTCTATTATCCTCTTCTTCAGCACTTAGATAGATAGGTTCTTTACCTAGATCAATTTTTCCACCATCAACCTCTCGGTAAGGTGTTTCTATAAACCCAAGTCTATTTACTTTAGCGAACACACAAAGGGAAGAAATTAATCCGATATTGGGTCCCTCAGGGGTCTCAATTGTACAAAGTCTACCATAGTGAGTGTAATGCACGTCTCGCACCTCGAAACCTGCTCGTTCTCGTGATAATCCGCCAGGCCCCAGAGCAGAAAGTCTCCGTTTATGAGTCACCTCAGACAGCGGATTAGTTTGATCCATGAACTGTGAGAGCTGGTTGGTTCCAAAAAATGAATTGATAACAGAGGACAGCGTTTTCGCATTAATCAAGTCAGTAGGTGTGAAAACCTCGTTGTCCCGAACATTCATCCTTTCTCGGATGGTCCGTGCCATTCTAGCCAAACCAACACCAAATTGATTATACAACTGTTCTCCTACGGTTCGCACTCTCCTATTGGAAAGGTGATCAATATCGTCAACATCTGCCTTAGAATTTATAAGTTCTATCAGATACTTAATAATACAGATAATATCCTCCTTGGTCAAGACCCTTTGGTCTTCCGCGATATCTAAACCAAGCTTTCTGTTTATTCTAAATCGTCCTACTTCACCAAGATCGTAGCGCTGCTCAGAGAAAAATAACTTATCAATTACCCCTCTAGCCGTTTCTTGATCTGGCGGTTCAGCATTTCTTAATATTCTATAAATATGTTCGACCGCTTCCTTCTCTGAATTTGAAGTATCCTTCTGCAGTGTATTATAAATTATCGCGAAATCAGCCGCATTGACATTTTCCTTGTGAAGTATTACCGTTTTCACCCCTGAATCAATAATCATATCGACATGTTCAGGTTCTACTATAGTTTCCCTATCGATTAATACCTCATTCCTCTCAATAGATACAACCTCTCCTGTATCCTCATCAACGAAATCCTCAACCCAAGTTCTTAACACACGGGCTGCTAATTTCCTTCCGACAGCCTTCTTTAAAGCTGATTTTGAAATCTTTAACTCGTCAGCTAGGTCAAAGATTTCAAGAATATCTTTGTCACTTTCATAACCAATGGCTCTAAACAACGTCGTAACCGGCAATTTTTTCTTTCGATCGATATAAGCATACATAACATTGTTTATGTCCGTAGCAAACTCAATCCAGGACCCTTTAAATGGAATTACCCTTGCTGAATACAATTTAGTCCCATTAGCGTGTCTACTTTGTCCAAAAAACACACCGGGAGAACGGTGAAGTTGAGAAACTATCACACGCTCCGCACCATTAACGCAGAATGACCCACGGGGAGTCATATAAGGAATAGTACCCAAATATACATCCTGCACAATTGTTTCAAAATCCTCATGTTCAGGATCAGTACAGTACAACTTCAACTTCGCCTTCAGCGGCACACTGTATGTCAATCCTCGATCAATACACTCTTGAATGGTATATCGAGGAGGATCAATAAAATAGTCCAAGAACTCAAGAACAAACTGATTTCTAGTGTCTGTGATAGGAAAATTTTCACTAAACACTTTAAACAAACCTTCATTTTGTCTATTCTCCGGGGTGGTTTCAAGCTGAAAAAATTCTTGAAACGACTTCAATTGAATGTCCAGAAAATCCGGATAAGGAACTGGTGATTTAATTGAAGCAAAACTTATTCTTTTTGATTGATTATTTGAGGAAATCAAGGCTAAAAATTTTAATTATTGGACAAATGTGTATATACCACAAAAGGTTTAGGTACAGCCCGTAATTCGGGTGTACCTAAACCAAATATCGAAACTTATGTTCTTTACTTAAGTTCAACTTCAGCTCCAGCCTCTTCCAATTGAGCTTTAAGAGCTTCAGCTTCATCTTTTGCAACACCTTCCTTGATTGGGCTTGGTGCTCCATCAACAACTTCTTTAGCTTCTTTAAGCCCAAGACCTGTCAGCTCCTTAACCAACTTGACAACAGCAAGTTTAGAACCTCCAGCAGCCTTAAGGATCACGTCAAATTCAGACTTTTCCTCAGCAGCACCAGCACCATCTACACCACTTGCAACCATTACTGGAGCAGCAGCAGCAGCTGGTTCAATTCCGTACTCATCCTTAAGTACATCCGCCAATTCGTTAACCTCCTTTACAGTTAAGTTTACTAAACTTTCCGCTAACGCTTTTATATCAGCCATTTCTATTCTATTTTAATTTTTAGACTTTTATTAATTGATTTTTGAAGGGTTATCCTTCTCTTTCCGATAAAGTTTTAACCAAACCAGCGATCGTCTGTCCACCAGATTGCAGCGCAGAAATAACATTCTTAGCAGGCGACTGAAGTAATCCAATAACCTCACCAAGCAATTCATCCTTAGATTTAATCTCGGTAAGAGCCTTAAGATTTTCATCACCTACATAAACAGATTCCTCTACCCATGCAGCCTTAAGTACAGGCTTATCACTTTTCTTTCGGAAATCCTCGATAATCCTCGCTGGCGTATTCCCTGCTTCGCTTAGCATAATCGATGTAGGACCCTCAAGGGTCTCGTACATTTCCGAAAAATCTTTACCTTCTACTTTATCCATCGCTTTTTGAAGCAATGTATTTTTTACAACACGAAGTGATACATCTTTATTAAAGCAGTTCCTTCTTAACTTACTTGTTGCATCCGCATCAAGTTCAGATATATCTGCCAAATAAACGACGTTCGCTCCAGCTAAAACTTCAGCCAGTTCATCTATCATTCCGTTTTTTTCTTCTTTTGTCATCGCTGAATTTTAAATCAAGTTAAGCACTGACCGATTTAGTGTCCACTGAAACACCAGGGCTCATCGTACTAGACATACTAATGCTCTTAATGTAAGCGCCTTTTGCCGCAGACGGTTTCAGTTTTACAATCGTTTGAATCAATTCAGACGCATTATCTACAAGCTTATCGACTTCAAAAGATGCCTTCCCAACAGCCGCTTGAATAATTCCGTACTTATCAACTTTAAAGTCAATCTTTCCAGACTTAACATCGGAAACTGCCTTCGCGACATCCATCGTCACTGTTCCTGTTTTTGGGTTTGGCATTAAACCTCTTGGACCTAAAATTCGACCCAAAGCACCAACCTTTCCCATACACGATGGCATAGTTATAATAACGTCAACGTCAGTCCAACCTCCTTTGATCTTCGTAACGTATTCATCCAAACCAACATAATCGGCACCAGCCTCAGTCGCTTCAGCTTCTTTATCTGGCGTACAAAGTACAAGTACCTTTACATCCTTTCCTGTTCCGTGGGGTAGTGAAACCGTTCCTCTAACCATTTGATTAGCCTTTCGCGGATCTACTCCCAATCTAACAGCAATATCAACAGACTCATCAAATTTAGAACTAGCTATGTCCTTTACAATTTTTGATGCCTCCTGGATCGTATAAATTCCTGAGTAGTTGTACTTAGACAAAGCTTCTTTTCTTTTTTTCGTAAGTGCCATAATCCTTATTTTTTACCTATTGCCAAGGAGCCTTTCCTTTTACCGTTATTCCCATACTTCTTGCTGTACCCGCAACCATTCTCATCCCTGATTCGATCTTAAAACAGTTTAAATCGGGCATCTTATCTTCAGCAATAACTTTCACCTGATCCCAAGTAACCGACGCAACCTTGGTCCTATTAGACTCAGACGAACCCTTTTTGACCTTAGCCGCTTCCATCAACTGCACAGCAGCCGGTGGAGTCTTAATTACAAACTCAAATGATTTATCAGAATAAACCGTAATAACAACAGGCAGCACCTTTCCGGCTTTATCTTGAGTCCTACCATTAAATTGCTTGCAGAACTCCATGATATTCACTCCCTTCGCACCTAATGCAGGTCCGACTGGTGGCGATGGATTGGCAGCACCTCCTCTGATTTGAAGCTTAATCAATCCACTTACTTCTTTTGCCATTTTACTTGGTTTATATATTAAATGCGATTACAACCGGTCGGAAGCATTATATTAAACCGGCCGAACCACGACTATCCTTTTTTCTAACTCTCTTTCTCAACTTGCATATAGTTAAGCTCTAGCGGCGTCTTTCGTCCGAAAATCTTAACCATAACCTTTAATTTTTTCTTCTCCTCATTTATTTCCTCGATAATCCCATTAAAACCATTAAAAGGGCCATCCATAACCTTAACACCTTCTCCAACGACAAACGGAATATTTAATTCCTCATCGCTCTCAGCAAGCTCATCCACCTTTCCAAGTATTCTATTAACCTCAGCCTGCCTTAATGGTAAAGGGTCTCCACCTTTTTCAGCACCAAGGAAACCAATTACATTGGTAACACCTTTAATAGTGTGTGGAACCTCACCTACCAGTGCAGCCTCCACCAAAATATAACCAGGGAAAAAACTTCGTTCCTTGGATACCTTCTTCCCATTCCTAATCTGATACACTTTTTCAGTAGGTATCAAAACCTGATCTACATATTCAGTGAGTTTTGCGCGCTCAATCTCGAGTTCAATATAGTCTTTAACTTTCTTTTCTTTCCCGCTGACAGCTCGCACAACGTACCATCTTTTTTTGACTTCAGCCATAGCTTAATAACTAGTCTTCCTTATTATAGCAAATCGTAGATCATTCCAAGTACACCCTTCCAGCTCCAGGTGTTTATACCGAACGTAATATCCATTACCCAGACCAATAATGCAATGATCAGTGAGGTAACTAACACTACAACTGAACTATTCTGTAATTCAGACCACGTAGGCCACGAAACCTTGTGAACCAATTCATTCACCGTTTCATTTACATATTCCTTTATATTTGCCATTATTCGGTTTATTATGCACGGGCGGAGAGACTCGAACTCCCGACACCTGGTTTTGGAGACCAGTGCTCTACCAACTGAGCTACGCCCGTCTAATGACACGGAAAGGCAGTCCTTACTGACCACCTTACCGTATCTAAATATTCTCTAAACTATCTTACTCGATAATCTCAGTAACCTGTCCAGCTCCAACAGTTCTTCCCCCCTCACGGATAGCGAATCTAAGACCATTTGCCATGGCAACTGGAGTAATCAATTCAACCGTAATAGTTACGTTATCCCCAGGCATTACCATTTCTCGACCATCTTCCAAAACAATCTCTCCCGTAACATCTAATGTTCTAAGGTAAAATTGAGGACGATATTTATTATGGAATGGAGTGTGACGTCCGCCTTCCTCTTTCTTCAAAATATACACCTCCGCCTTGAATTTCTTGTGTGGTGTAATTGAACCAGGCTTAGCGATAACCATTCCTCGCTTAATATCCGCCTTATCGATTCCTCTCAACAGAAGACCTACATTCTCTCCTGCACGTCCTTCGTCTAGAATCTTTCTAAACATCTCAACACCAGTAACAGTTGACTTCATGTTTTCAGCAGCTAGACCAATAATATCAACTTCATCACCAGTATTGATGATACCTGTTTCAATTGCTCCAGTGGCAACAGTTCCTCGCCCTGTGATTGAGAAAACATCTTCAACCGACATCAAGAAAGGCTTATCAGTATCTCTTTCCGGAGTTTCAATCCACTCATCAACCTTGCCCATTAACTCCATTACCGTGTCTACCCACTTTTGCTCACCATTCAATCCACCAAGAGCAGATCCTTTGATGATCGGAGTATCCTCATAACCGTACGAGTCCAACAAATCAGTTAATTCCATTTCAACAAGCTCTAACAACTCTTCGTCGTCGACCATGTCAACCTTGTTCATAAAAACAACAATCCTTGGAACGTTTACCTGACGAGACAATAAGATATGCTCTCTAGTCTGAGGCATAGGACCATCAGTCGCAGCACAAACCAAAATAGCACCGTCCATCTGCGCAGCACCAGTAACCATGTTCTTTACATAATCGGCGTGTCCTGGACAGTCAACGTGTGCATAATGTCTATTAGCCGTTTCATACTCAATGTGAGCAGTGTTAATAGTAATACCTCTTTCTTTTTCTTCTGGAGCATTATCGATGGTTGAAAAATCTCTTGCCTCAGCTAGACCAGCATCAGATAATACTTTAGAAATAGCAGCGGTCAAAGTTGTCTTACCGTGGTCAACGTGACCGATTGTACCAATATTTACGTGCGGCTTGGTACGTTCGAAATTTTCTTTAGCCATCTTCTAAGTGTTTAATCGTTTATTTATTTAAAACAAAAAAATTAATGTTTTTAGTGAGCCAACGACGGGAATTGAACCCGTGACCTCTTCCTTACCAAGGAAGCGCTCTACCCCTGAGCTACGTCGGCTTATGCAGCTCTAACTATTTCAGAACTGTATAAACCAGAAAAGAGCGATTAATGAAAACACACTAATCCCTCTCTTTACATAAATGAGCGGGAGACGAGATTCGAACTCGCGACCCTCAGCTTGGAAGGCTGATGCTCTACCAACTGAGCTACTC
>JAHDGY010000075.1 GCA_020631555.1 Flavobacteriales bacterium
TGGGCTATTTTCTTTGAACAGCAAAAAGCCCCTGAAAATCTCCAGAGGCTTTGATGGGAGTAGTGTAGTGGTCTAAAAAAACTGGACAGGAAAAATAGAATAATTAAATTTCTGTCAAATGAAACGAACACGACGAAAATTCAGCGCTTCCTTTAAAACAAAAGTTGTATTGGAGGCATTAAAAGAGCGCAAGACGTTATCAGAACTTGCCGAGCAATTCAACCTTCATCCGCATCAGATTAGTGCTTGGAAAAAGGAGTTTCTGAACAATGCGGAAAAAGCCGCCTTAAAGAATGAATACTTTCAGCAGAGAAAGTTATACCCCAATGTAGATTTTTATTCAGGTATTCTTTTGAAGGCGCTAGGTATTCCGCCAAGTATGTTTACTGTAATATTTGTACTCGGTCGTTTACCAGGTTGGATAGCACAGTGGAAGGAAATGATAGACGACGAAGCCACCATAGTCAGACCAAGACAGATCTATGTAGGTGAGCAATTAAGAAACGTTAAATTAGAATAAGCAAAGCTTACATGTCTAATACGTAAGCAAAAACTAATGGTGCCACAATAGTTGCATCGCTCTCAATTATGAACTTGGGAGTATGAATATCAAGTTTGCCCCATGTAATTTTTTCGTTGGGCACCGCGCCCGAATACGACCCGTAACTTGTTGTACTGTCAGAAATCTGGCAGAAATAACTCCAAAACGGTGTATCGATTCTTTCTAGGTCCTGATAGAGCATTGGAACTACGCAAATGGGAAAATCTCCTGCAATTCCACCGCCGATTTGAAAAAATCCGATTCCCTTGTCTCCCGCGTTTGAAGTGTACCAATCTGCCAAAAAAGTCATGTACTCAATTCCTGATTTCATGGTTGAAGCTTTCAATTCGCCTTTTAGGACGTAAGACGCAAAAATATTACCCATTGTACTATCTTCCCAGCCCGGCACGATTAACGGTAAATTCTTTTTAGCCGCAGCCAGCATCCAACTATTTTTTGGATCAATTTCGTAATACTGTTCCAATATTTCACTCAACAACAGTCTGTACATAAATTCATGTGGGAACAGTCGTTCTTCATTTTCCTCAGCGGTTTTCCAAACCTGAAATACATGTTTTTGCAGTCGTCTAAAGGCTTCTTCCTCAGGGATACATGTGTCGGTAACTCTGTTTAATCCTTTCTCCAGCAATCCCCATTCTTGATCGGGAGTAAGGTCCCTATAATTCGGAATTCGTTGGTATTGATGATGTGCTACCAAGTTCATAATATCTTCCTCGAGGTTTGCACCAGTACACGATACAATATGAACTTTATCCTGACGGATCATTTCAGCAAACGAAATTCCAAGTTCTGCCGTACTCATTGCGCCAGCAAGAGAAATAAGCATTTTCTTGTTCTCGGCTAAATGTTGCCGATACCCTTTTGCTGCATCAACTAGGGCTGCGGCATTAAAATGCTTAAAGTGAGTTTCAAGGAATTGAGATATTGAAGCCATTTATAGATTAGATTTTTCGATTAATAGTTGCACTACTTCCATAAGAATTAAAAAAATGATAATCCATTCGAGCATAGTGCTGTGTTTATGTTGAAGGATGTCTTTGAACAAATCCAGATTTTCTTTGATAACTCCTAAATTATGCTGGAGCCCATTGTGGCGTTCAAGAATATCAAGTTCATCGTTAAGATGAGCGTCCAATTTGGACAAATCTGCGTTTAGCCAGGCAATTCTTGGACTGTCGAAAATGAATAAGTTTTCGGCAATGCGATTTTTCAAATTCATGGTTTCACCAACAAACTTTCTAAGCTTTTTACGTTTCAATGGAAGACTCCCCGATTTTTGCAATTCTTCGGAGAACAATTTCGTTTTATCAAGCAGTTCATTGGCAAGGCTAAAGTAATGATCTAAGGCAACGGATTGGGCCAAATTCAACAGTATTACGTGTGCAAAATCCACATTTAGATTGGGGATTGATATTGTTTCAAAATCTACTCGCATTTCACCCAATTGGCCTACATCCACCTTGTATTCTTCGCTAGGAAATGAGGTGACTTGATCAGATTTTTTGGATAACATGTCGAGTACATCTCTCACAATTGTTAAAGAACAATTTAGAAATGCAACGCTTCCGTAATCTTTAATGTAAATGAACGATTCTTCGTTTATTTT
The DNA here is from genome assembly GCA_020631555.1 of Flavobacteriales bacterium. Taxonomy (GTDB): domain Bacteria; phylum Bacteroidota; class Bacteroidia; order Flavobacteriales_D; family Parvicellaceae; genus JAHDGY01. The sequence continues at coordinate 2,169 of JAHDGY010000075.1, forward strand.
GTACAGCAAAAAAGAAGACTCTCTTTTGACTTCCTGAAAACCCATTTCCATGCTTACGTTTTTTAAATTGAGGCGATGACCCAAGTGGTAAGCTTTTGTAAATCGTTTCATTATAATTCAAATTTGTAGCTAAGCATTTTATAGTAAAGTTTGGCAGCCAAGAAATCGCTAGATTTTTCAACTCCATTCGGACACAATTCAACAATGTCAAATCCAACCACATTTCGTTTGCTAAATGTTTTGCGCAAAAACTCTATCGTTTCGTACCAGAATAACCCACCCGGTTCGGGCGTTCCAGTGGCAGGCACAATTGATGGATCAAAAGCATCGAGATCTACCGTGATGTAAACGTTGTCGGTCATCAAATCAATTGCACTTTCCATCCAATATTTGTCATCCCTGATTTCGTGCGCAAAAAACACCTGTTCTTTATTCATGACCTCCAGTTCTGAACGATCCATACTACGAATGCCAACCTGAATTAAATTCGTAGTTTGACTGGCTTCATACATTGCACAAGCATGGTTGCAAGTAGAGCCTTGGTACTCTCTTCGAAGGTCTGCATGGGCATCAAGCTGTAATACAGTTAAGTTGTCTACATGCTCCGCCATCGATCGAATTGCACCAATGGAAATGGAGTGTTCGCCGCCTAAAAGAGTGACAAACTTGTTTAATTCCAAATAGGATTTGGTTACCCGTGCAACTTCGTTTGCCATGCGTTCAGGTGTAGAATTTTCCAAAACTGGAGCGGTCAAATGGATGCCACGCTGGTAAACTTCGGAGTCCGTTTCGATATCGTAAAGTTCCATGTTGTGCGCTGCTTCTAACAACGCAATTGGTCCGTTGTCGGCACCTTTTTGCCATGTGCTTGTTCCGTCATTTGGCACCGGAATTAAAACGATTTCAGAATTTTCAAGCAATGTGTATTGTTTTGGAATCCCAGCAAAGGATCTGTCAATAGTCATATCCAAGAGTTTTTAAAAAGTTTTCTGCCGTCTGTTGTGGCATATCCATTCGATGGCTGATTTGTCCATCGCCTGATTTTTCAATTAATATGTGCTGGGGTTGAGGTATTAAACAATGTTGCAGTCCCCCTACTCCTCCAATGGTATCCTGATACGCTCCCGTGCCAAAAAAACCGATGTATAGTGGATCATCTGAACGATATTTGGGGAGGTATATCGCATTAACGTGTTGTTCCGAGTTGTAATAATCATCGCTATCGCAGGTCAATCCGCCAAGTAAAACCCTTTCGTATTCATCGTTCCAGCGATTGATTGGTAGCATTACAAAGCGCTTATTTATAGCCCACGTATCCGGAAGTGTAGTTATGAACGAAGAATTTATTATGTTCCATTTTTCGCGATCGTTTTGTTGCTTTTGATACAATACTTCGTAAATTATCGCGCCACTTTCTCCAACAGTAAACGATCCGAATTCTGTGAAAATATTTGGGACCGGTACGCAGGCTTCGTTGCACACGAGCTTAATTTGAGCAATAATTTCGCTTGCCATGTACTGATAGTTATAATCAAAGGCCAAGGAATTTTTAATTGGAAAACCGCCTCCAATATTTAAGCTGTCTAGCGAGAGACAAACTTTTTTTAGTTCGACATATACTTTCAAACATTTGTGCAGCTCATTCCAGTAATAGGCGTTATCTCTGATTCCTGTATTAATGAAGAAGTGCAGCATTTTCAGTTCCACCCGTTCATTGTTTTTTATTTGATCTAAATAAAAGGGTACAATATTGCGGTAGCCGATTCCCAATCTGCTGGTGTAAAATTCGAACTTCGGTTCCTCTTCAGATGCAATTCGGATTCCTACTTTAAATGGGACGGTAACCTGCTCTTGTAATAGTGGAAGTTCTTCGTAATTATCAATAATTGGAACACAATTTTGATGCCCCCCGTTAATTAGTTCAGCGATTTTTGAGATGTATTCGAATCGTTTGAATCCATTGCAAATAACAAATATATCTGGTCTAATCTGGCCAGCTTTTTTAAGTATTTGAATTATATCCAGATCATGTGCCGAAGACGTTTCAATATGAATGTCGTTTTTAAGAGCCTCATTTAATACGTAATGAAAATGCGAGCTTTTGGTACAGTAGCAATAATTGTAACTTCCGGCATAGCTATGTTCTTGCATGGCTTGGCGAAACCAACTTTTGGCCAGTTGAATATTCTTAGAAATACTCGGCAAATAAGTCAATTTTAAAGGGGTTCCGTATTCTTGAATCAAGGACATAATATCAACCTGATGAAAGGAAAGCTCAAATTCTTGATTGATATTAAAATCGTTTTGAGGAAAGTCAAACGTTTGTTCGATCAAATCGATGTACTTGTTTTTCATCTGTTGCAATTAGGCTGTAAACACTTCGTCTTGTTTGTTAAAGGCTTTAAATTCTATTACATATCCATTTGGATCTTGGATGAAAAATGAAGTATGGGCTCCCGATTTATCGGCAAGAAATGTGGTTGGTTTCAGCCAAAAGAACTCATGATTTTTTAGCTCATCAAATAGAATTGACCATGTTTTGTTATCCAGTAAAACACCGAAATGAAAAATTGGAATAACCGTATCATCAAACTTGTACTTCTTGACTTTAAAACTAAAATCGCCACTTTCAATAAACGTTAGCTGATTTCCAAATAGGTTAATGTCTATCCAATTGACGGAATTCCGACCTATGGGACATTTTAATTGTTCGTGGTAAAATTTCTTGGTTGCAGTTATTGAATTTGCGGGTAGAGAAATGTGAAATTTAAATTCTTGCATAACTAACTTTTAATTAAGTTTTCCTAAATGAATTAGCCGACTTCCGGTTTGACCAATTGGGTGGTTGCTTTTGCCTATTACCACGCCACTATATGGCGCGTAATACTCCTTAATTTTTTTGCCGAAGATGTTTCTAACAGTTGCAATTTTTTCTCTTTTAGCAACCCTTTGGGCAAGCGAATGATGAATAGTAATTACCCCACCTCGGTCCGAATAAAGCCATTGTGAAGAGTCGCATTCAAGCCACTTTTCGTCTCCCATTTCGATAGGCTCTTCGCTCATTTTTAGATAAGAAAGCGTGTTGAAAATTCCGGTTAAACTAGATCTAATAATGCCCGTTTGAAATCTATTTGGATCTCCAACCTCAATGGTAATAGCATCAATACCAAGATCTGCTGCTGCGCCCCGTAACGTTCCGTCTTTAGGAGGAGCGTTCAAAATAATTTGTGGATTTTGAAGCTTAGCCAGTTCGCGGGCAACAATGGAAGATAAATCTGCTCGAATGTAATACGAGTTTACCCTACCAAAACTCGCGGTATGCAAATCTAGGAGGTAATCGAATTGTTTAATTATTCGGTTTAGAAACCTAGCTGCATAAACCTCACTAGTATTACCATATTCATTGCCAGGCATGATTCTGTTGATATCCGCGCCATCGATGAATTGTCGCTGATTATTGAGCAAGGCAGGAACATTCGCCGCTGGCACACCCACTACCGTTCCAATTAATTGTTGAACGTCTATCTCACCAAAAAAACGCTGAATCACAGAAATGCCGTTTAGTTCATTTCCATGAATGGCTGCCGTTAGTCCCAATATTGGTCCTTCACTTTTGCCCTTTGCAACCATTATTGGAATCAAAATTGGCTGTGCTATTCCGTTGGAGACAATTTGAAGCCAGCGATACGAAATGGAATTCTCTGGAAATAAATCAAGTTGCAATTCCCGAATTATAGGAATTTCATTAAAGTTTGTAGTGTTCATTTTCAAAGGGTTAATATTTCGTGAATTAGAACAGGATCTTCATTAAGCGACGCAAATAATTTTTTTCTCAACAAGCCTTTCGTTCCAATTAATTGGATGGCCATTTTGTCAATTGCAATGGACGACAATACGGTTTGTATGTACCCTTCAACGAGGTTGTCTAGTCCGATTCCTAGATTGTTGAATGATTTTCTTTCCATTAGTAAAAGTCTGCTAGTGTCTGATTTCCATGACCCATCTTGGTTCTTATACGATAGGTTGGTTCCTAAAATTTTCCATGAATTTGTGTTGTCGTTGAGCGTACTTTCTAGAGGTTTTTCGGATCTCCTTGAATAGATCGATAGCGGCTTGTAGCCATCTCTAGTTGAATGGATCATCATCCGGAAGTCAAGCGCGTAGGAGTTACCGCTACTATTTGGAATTGTGCCAACGTGGTAGAAGGTTCCTTGGTTACTAGTGGAACTCCAACCATAATTGCCGATCAATGCTTGAACAATAAATTTATCGTAATGGAAATCCATAGCCATGAAATCGTCTAATTCTTGTTTGTTTACAATTGTGTAAACTCCCTGACCGGCATTGCTATAAGGATTTTTCACAACAGCTTTTCCGCCAAGTTGATCAATCCAAAGAGGAATTTCGTTTTTTCGAACGTCCCAGATGGTTTTCGGAGTTAGAATAGAAAGGTTTTTTTCATTTAGTTCGGCATTAAAAAATGAGTAAGCTTTAGAGGCCATCATTTTATTTCTTCCACCCGCCAGACAAACAACAGTTGGATTAACAATGGTCGTTTTGGATTTGATTGGCAGTCTGTTCCAAGGTTTTTGGGTTAAATACCGAAAAGCCAGATCAACAAAAATCCATTCGTTATGTTCGTTGAGAATGTGTACTCCAGAATCAAGTACTTTGATGTGTGTGTTATCTTCTTCATTGTAGAAGGGAACCATATAAACTTTCTGCTGAATTAAGTCTGCCATAGCGTGGGCGTACCCAGAAGCTTCCATATAGTTTTTGTCATAAATGACAGCAGCTGTTTTACCAGGCTTCCACCTTACCAGAGGAAGCACACTCGATTCAATAAATCGCTTGTAACCGCCTTGCTCTTCATATTCATTTAGCAACGGCATTGATTTTTGGCCAGAAGGACAAGAGTTATTTTCAATAACCACCATGCGACGATTTCCACTTTCGGTTGTCACATGAAGAAGGTCGGCCCCCGATAAGTGATAATACTTTGGCCGATAAGAAAGAAGATCGTCCAAGTCTTGGGGGCTAACCATTGGGTTTAAATGACAATATCGGTTTACAATTTGCCGTCGGGACAGATTCATAAAATGACTAACCATTGGATGAATTGTTGCATTTAATGCTTTTTCGTACCAATGATTTTGTGGTTCAAATGTATTGGGGTGAATCAATTCTGTGTTTCGCATTTTTTTAACTGTTCAGCACTTAACCGAAGTCCTTGTTATTAATAATACAAATGCTGGATTCAGGAAATTTATGGTGGGGAAAACAGCTGTTTTACCATTCACATTCCACTGTCCGGGAATGAAAAAAATCGAAACCATATTCGTTATGGTTTCGAAGCGTCTGATTATCGAAATTTTCATTCTTGAAATTTTATATTACCTGCACGTGGATGATTCGATGAATAGGAATTACCCGTCCTTGTTTTAAGATCACTTCTCTATCCGTTACACCCCAAATAGTGGTTTCCACTTGTTTGGTTCCTTCAATATCTTGAAAAGTGATTTTGACTTTTTCATGATCCAGATTTCCAAGGCTTAAGGCTGTCCTTAAGTTCTTGTCACGATTTAATCGGTCTGATTGATCAAACAGCACATCATCCGAAGGAAAGTGTAGTAGCCCAACTACCTCCTTCTCAACTAGACAAACAATTGGATTCATAATCACATATATTTTATGTGACCAAAATTGCAGCTATTGGTTTGTAGATTTTCTGAACCAATTCTGAATTATTTCTGAAGAAATACTACAGCTGTACGGGATCTGGAAAAGTAAGTGATATAGCATGTTCAGGCCCTGATACATTGTAGACTATGTCAATGTTGTACGACAAGGCTATATCGTGAACAATTGCCAGCCCAAGTCCTATTGACTCCGAATCACTGTTGTCAGTGGTAAATCGAGCAAACATTTCTGTAGTGGCATTTGTTAACTCTCTACCTGAGTTGGATATTTTGAATCTTTTGTCGGTAATGCTTAACGTAAGCCAACCTCCATCTATATTATGCTGGACTGCATTTTTGACCAAATTCATCATTAAAATATGAGCCAAATCCGGGTGCATTAAGGAATTCAGTTCATTCTTAATAATCTTACGAACGGTTAGATTCTTTAATCTAATTTGGTCTTCAAAATAGTTTAGTACATCCCCAAGTTGCTCTACCAAATCCACCTTTTCTAACTGATCGAAATGTTGGTGCGAGATTTTCGATAATAGAATTAAAGACTTATTTATTTTAACAATTCGATCCAATTTAGGAAGTACGTCTGCTACCAAGCGTAACTCATTTTCTCCCAAATTTTCAGACTGGACTAGCAATTCTAATTTGTTTCGTACCACAGTAATTGGAGTCATTAATTCATGGCTTGCATTGGCCGTGAAACTCTTTTGCGCCTGATACTGAATGAATACCGAATTACAGATTTCCTGAAGCTCCTGATTTAGTTCCTTGAATTCCTTAATGTTTGTGTTGGATTCAAGGCTAACTTTCTGACTTTGAATGTCGTAGCTCTTTATCTTTTGGAGTGTGTCGAAAAAGGGAGACCATACATTTTTGAGATAGAAATATTTGAATAAAATTACCAGCAAAACAACCGCCAATAGAATTAGGAATTGGGCTAAAAAAATAGAACCTATGAAAGTTGTGGTTTTTTCCTTTTTTATTTCAACTCTAAAGGTTCCCACTTTTAACTCGATGCAGGTGCTCAATATCCGGCAGGAAATTTCTTCTCCATCGGCGTCCAATAGTTGGGCGTTAAAAATACTGTCCTTACAATTTTTATGTGTACCTTCTATAAACCTTACATTCGATCTGCTGGTATTATAACTAAATCCTACTTCAGGTTGTATATCCTTTAATTGTTGTTTGATTAATAACTTTTCTTTTTTCAGTCGCAGATCAACATTGGTCTCAATTTTAGACTTTGTTAAATAGTACTGGAAACCAGCCGATGCAGCAATTGCTAACACGGATATTAACAACAAAAAACCAAGTGTTTTATCTAAGAGTTTCACGCTATTGTGAATTTGTATCCGATTCCGTGAACTGTTTTGATGTAGTCCTTACATCCGGCTTGTATAAGCTTTTTGCGCAGGTTTTTTAGGTGCGCATAAATTACTTCGGAAGAGTTGCTTTGGTCTAGAAAATCTCCCCAGATGTAGTCTACGATTGACTGTTTGGTGAGAACCCTGTTTTTGTTATTAACAAAGTAAATCAAAAGATCGTACTCCTTTTTGGTTAGGTGGACCGAATTGCCGCTTACGGTAACTTCGTTGGCAGAAAAATCAATTTTTAGATTTTCAATTATCAGGTGGTTGGTTCCTCCAGATTTATTCCTTCTAACAATGGATCTGACCCGAGCATTTAACTCGGAAAGGTGAAAAGGTTTGGTAAGGTAGTCATCGGCTCCCAAATCAAGTCCATTAAGTTTGTCCTCCAAAGCATCATTTGCCGATAGAATTAGTACTCCACCGGACGCGTCTTTTGCCTTGAACTTGTTTAACAAATCTAGGCCATTCCCATCTGGTAGATTCAAATCTAGGACCATGCAGTCGTACGAAAATGAGTTAATTAAAACGGTTGCCTCTTGGATTTTTTTTGCGTGATCGACCCTGAATCCAAAGGAATCGAAATACCTGAGCATAGATCGAAGTAGTTCCTGATCGTCTTCTACTATTAGTAATTTCATCTTAGCCAAAAGTAATGCATCCAACTTAGTGGACCTTCTACCTTTGTCTGGACACTATAGTTAAGCATGAATTAATATGTTTAAGTGATGGGAACAGGAAAACGTTATTACAGCAAGGAGTTCAAATTGAAAGCTTGTACAATGAACCATCTCGATTCTTGGAAGGAAAAAATCCGGGAAGGAAGTACCTAGACTTTGTAAGCAAATGGACTGGAGTACGTGAGAATTGGTTACGCTACGCTGCATTCTTAAGAGCAATGGAGAAAATTGACAAGGGCGATACGTTTTACTGGGCTAGTAATACCCAAGAAATTGATCCGATTTCCGACAAGTACGAAAAAGCAGGAAAGCTTGCGCGTGAAGCGCTCTTGGATTACGGCAACCTATCCGAAGCTGGACAGTATATCCGAAGAAAACTGGAGCCGTTTTATTCGTGGACGGAGTTGAACCTACGAAGGTATATCCGTCTTCTAAAGAACGCTTCCAGCCCTAAAGTTCAAGCCAGAGTTACCGCAAGTTTCTTAGGCCGCAGCGCAGCGAGTACCGCTATTAAAATCTTGAAAGCTCATGCGTTAATGCACGTCATGTCAGCAGCGGTTGTAGCGTACAATAGAGCCTTTTTCAAGGAAGAGAATGATAAATTAAACCCTATAGACTCCAAAGGTCTTCAATTAATTGTAGGGACGGATAATACGGGTAAGCCAATTACTATTCCAATTGTCGGAGCGCTTTACGATGCTGCCGATTTTTTCGGAATTACCGGAGTACAAGAGTATTTCGATAATTGGATGACCGGATCGGATGGCAAAACCGAATTTAAAAAGGCAGCTAACCAGATGGCGTTAGCGCCACCAAGTAAACTCATTTAAGGTTTCATCCTTTTTTCAAATTAGGTGGTGAACTTCTTGCTGGAAAATCAATTTACACCAACGCTTTTAACCCACGACAAATTCAAGATAAAACAGAACACTTGGCCCGTTTCTTTATGTTGGGGAAAACCTACCGCTACGCAAAGGACAAACCTATGCAGGAAGAACTGCTAGGGCTTCATTGGTTTTCCGATTTGGTGCTAAGAAAATTCGATGTAGACCAAACCGCTTATTACGAAGTAAGGTCAATGGTTGGAGAATACAAAGGCTTTGGCAGTTTTAGCAATCCAGATCAGAAAGAAACTAAGCTACGCAGAGAAGCAAGCAGAAACTACTGGCAAGCCGTGAGGTTCAAGCGGAAAGACCAGCAAAAATTCTGGCGAAAAATCTATTTAGACAACGGAGGTACAGAAAAAAGCCTTGAAACTGGAAGGAAAAATAAACATCCCCTACATCAGCTATCCAAAGACGAAAAAGCAGACGTGCAGCGATTTTTAGCAGGTAAAAAGCCCAAAACAGAATTTGGCAAGCGATTAACAAAAGCAGACAAGCAGAAAATTAAGATGGCTTTGGAGTATTACCAGAACACGTTTAACCTTAAAAAAACAAACAAGGTTAAGTACTTAATCAATCGTTAAATAGCTATCAACTCTTTCAAAGAATCCGGAAAAATCTAATTGTTTTTAACAAAATTCACTTAGTGAAAAGCACGTGTTTCACGCATCAAAGCCTTATAAAGCAAATAGTTAAATTAAAAAACACCCAAACAGTAGCGTACGTATTTTGAAAAAGGTGCTTTGTTGTGGTTGAAATTGTTACATATCATTGCACCCGCAGCGTTACTACTCCTAACATTTTTAATGCATAAAAACACTTATGAAAAGAGTTATAATACCATTTTTGGCGTGCGCCACATTGGGAGCTGCGGCTCAAAATTCAGGAAACTTTAAGGTTGAAATTTCTTACGATGACGCTGGTGGAAGGATTAGACGTTATGTTTCAATAGATGAAAATCCAAATGGTGTAGGCAATCACTGAAAGAGATGATCTTGATGGAGTTTCAGAGGAAAAAGATCCAGAAATATTGAGGGTTGAAGCTAATGTTTGGCCCAATCCAACGACAGGGGGAGTGACTGTTCATATTGAAGAAGGTCCGGCGGTCAATTCTGATGAGAGCTATCAAGACTACCATGTTATCGTAAACGACCAATCTGGAAGGGAAATCCTACATAATGTAGAACACCGTCCAACATTTAATGTTGATTTGTCTGGCAATGTGTCGGGACAATACAATCTTAAAGTAACCGCCGGTAAAAAAGTCGCCATTAAGAAAATTATAAAAGAATAGAAACATCCGTCTGGATGTTCGCTAGTGAATAGATAAGAGAGACATTCCTTCCGAAGTGGGAGACCAAAATATTAAATCGTACAGTAGATTATGAAAAGAGTTGTTGCAACGCCTGTAGTGGTCTAGTTTGTTCGGACAACGTCTTGCGCTCTTTTAAAGCTTCCAAAACAACTTTTGTTTTAAACGAAGCACTGAATTTTCGTCGGGTTCTTTTCATTTGACAGAAATTTAAGAATTCATTTTTTTCTGTCCAGTTTTTTTAGACCACTACAGGATGATGGGTTGATACTCTTTCAAGTAATTCAAAAAAATAGGTCAGTAGAATGACTGTGTCCCACTATTATACAATAATGAGACATTTTGGGTGTGGGCTATTTTCTTTGAACAGCAAAAAGCCCCTGAAAATCTCCAGAGGCTTTGATAAATAAGTTAATTAGAGTGTTACAGCTTGACAATTTTATGGTTGCTAAGCTTGTCCTTATAGGTCACTTGTAAAATATAGCTTCCGCTAGATAAACCCTCTAACGAATGTGTTTGTTTTGAACTATCCAATGTCTTAAGTAAAACTCCATTCAACGAATACAACTCCAACTTGTCCGCAGTTTTTCCAAATGAATTAGTTATTGAAAATTCAGAATCAAATGGATTGGGATACACCGAAAAGTTGAAATGATTAGCACTATTGTCCAATATCGAGGTAGTTCCACAATTTAATTTGTAACTCGCGGTACTGCCTTTCTTCCATTTATCGGGAATGTTCGTTCGTTGGTTTTGATTTACCTGAATACAATCGAGTCCTGAATTATTATCGCAATCCAATGTTATTAGATTCACATTCTTCGAAATATCCAAACCCGTAAGGGAATTATTATAGTCGTTCCTTATAAAATGACTTTCGAGGGTTGTTCAGCTTCTATAATAAAAG
>JAHDGY010000076.1 GCA_020631555.1 Flavobacteriales bacterium
ATAAAAAATCCAGAAAAATCAACCCCCCTAAAGGTTTTTAAGGAGCGACTAACTAGCACTGCAAAAGAAAAAGGAGAAAAAGCTTATAAATACCCAATTCACAATTTTAAATTTGAACCTAAATTTTGATAATGGACTTATTAAATTATTGAAAACTCCAGCAATAACCAGACACACTAATCTGGACACTACCATCATCAGCAGTTAAAACCAATTTAGATGCTCAGATAAATCAAAAAAAACTGTTCACTTTCGCAAGTGTAGTGGTCTAATAAAGTTTATCTGTATTACCCTCCAAGTTCCTGACTTTCCTTAGAATATCCTCAATGGTATATACCTTTAATAATATTCTGGCTTAGCAGTCCAAATTGATAAAAATTCAGCATTTTTAGCTCGTTACGGGTTCAGAGCTGATACAAACTTTACTAAAACGGTAGCAAGCAATCAGCGCTACGATTCAGGAATGTTTGTGTTTAAATTATTTACTTCTGTGACTTTAGGCGTAGTACTTTTGATAGTTGTAGCTTCAAAAAAATAGTTCCAAGGTTAAAGCAAAGCAGATAAATCATGTATACCAATAGGTCTTTCAACGGAATAGCCTTCGCCGAATTTACAGCCAATTTCTCTCCCGAAACTTCTGGCTCGTGCCTCAACAAATTCCATAAATTCTGCTGACGAAATTGGAGTCTCAGGTTCCGAACTGTTGGGATCAAAAAATTGGGATTTATATGCCAAAATAGACTGCATTTTGACTTCGAAATAGTCGGAAATATCAATAACTAAGTCCGGCTTAACCCAACGATCTTGAATATACCTTAATACCATTCTTGGCCTCCAATGCTCTTGCCCCGTATCAATTCGTCTTAGTCCAGATAAAAAACAAGCTCGGGATACTAAATCCCCTCCCCTACCATGGTCCGGATGTCGATCTGTAATTGCATTACATAAAACAATATCGGGCTGAAACTTTCGAATTCTTGATATAATCTTGATCAAACTTTTATCTGAAATTTCAAAGAAACCATCTGCCATTTGTAAATTTTCGCGAACTGACAACTCCAGAATACGCCCAGCATCCGCAGATTCTTGGTCTCTAATTTCAGCTGTCCCTCTAGATCCAAGCTCCCCTCTAGTCAAATCAACTATACCAACTTTTTTTCCGTTGTTTATATGCTTTGCAATTGAACCTGAACAGGACAACTCTACGTCATCAGGATGAGCAGCAAAGGCTAGGATATCCAACTTCATGGCTATTGGCCGTTTTTCATTTTATCGTACTTGTTCAGGTTGGCTGGATCTAATTTAACCAATAAGTTGTAGGCTTTATTTCTATCCTCAACCTCGGCCCCTTTAAATAAACTGTAAATCTCATCAGCTTTAGCCAGAAAAAACAACTGCATATTGAATGAATTAGGGTTAACCTGTTGGACCTCATTTAACAATTTTAAACTCGCTAAAATGTTTTGAATACCTTTTTCAGGTTCTGAATAAAGTAAATCAAAGCCATTACGATGATATTCGTAGAAACACTTACGGTAACCTTTAAATAAACTTTGAGTTGGATTTTCCACCAACCAGTACCTTGTTCTTCCATCACCAGGTTCCCAACCACCACCTTGGGGCGCATTGGTTACAATTTGTTTGGCTTTGTTGTAGTATTCGGTTCCTCCCTCTGGTGAAAAAGTATCATAATCCAAAGCTAAAATAACATAGCAGTAATAGGCCAACACAGATGCTAAGTTGTTTGTATGCGCATCAGGAGTAAAGATAACCGGAGCGCCACGCTGATAATTAAACTTGAATGCCTCGTCGCGATAATTTAGGAGTGGAGAAGCATAATTAGCATTATACGTTGGTCTTGTAGAAGTTACCTGAATGGTTCCAGTAAATTCCTCGTTACCTTTCATGCTATTGATTGTAATAAGAATCCCACAATCAATTCGCTCCTCAGGCTTATATTTATGACTAGTCCATTGAGTATTGTTTACAAATTCCAGAATCGTGGTCTGCAGTTGTTCCAGTATTTCCACCACCATTGGATTACTTTGCAATGTCGGTGCTATAACCTGAACTTGACAGTTTAATTCCTGTCCAAACCCTACTCGTATAGTACAAACCAAAAATAAAATGAGTCCAAAAACGCGCATTACAGTAATGTTACAATTTTGTCGATTATGTCCGCCGCCACTTCAACTTTAGACTTTAACTGTTTATGTTCAATCTTATTGTTTTTATCAATTATAGAAACCTTATTTGTGTCCCCCTCAAAGGCTGCTCCAGAATCATTTAGCGAATTTAAAACAATTAAGTCTAAGTTTTTCCTTTTTAATTTGGATTTGGCATTCTCCAATTCGTTTTCCGACTCCACAGCAAATCCAATCAACAATTGCTTTTGCTTACTTTTCCCAAGTTCCCCAAGGATATCGACGGTGCGTACGAATTTTATCTCCAAAGGCCCACCTGTTTTTTTGATTTTCTGATCTGAAATCGATGCAGGCCTGTAGTCGGCTACTGCAGCAGTCATAATCACCACGTCCGCCCAAGAATATTTCGCCCAAACTTGGTCAAACATCTCTTGAGCTGAAACAACATTTATTCGCTCAATACTGTCAGAATTCACAATAGAATTAGGTCCACAAACAACGGTTACTTGAGCACCTTTACGGAGAGCCTCTTCAGCCAGAGCAAAACCCATTTTTCCTGTAGACCGATTGCTGATGAATCGAACTGGATCAATTTTCTCTCTGGTTGGCCCAGCGGTTATCAAAACCTTTTTTCCGGATAACGGTAAATTTCGTTGAAAAAACCGTTCTAGTGAACTTACAATTTCTTCTGGTTCAGCCATTCGTCCTTCACCAACGAGCCCACTTGCTAACTCTCCGTTCCCCGGTGCAATGAATATGTTGCCATTGGCTACAAGCCAATCTATATTTTCTCTTGTACTTTGATGGTTGTACATATCTAGGTCCATGGCAGGCGCAAAAAACACTGGACAACGTGCTGACAAATAAGCTGCTATAAGAAAATTATCTGATTCTCCAGAGCGCATTTTGGAAAGCGTATTAGCTGTAGCGGGCGCAACTACCATTGCATCTGCCCACAACCCCAACTCTACATGGTTAATCCATTCACCAGTCTCTTTATTGGAATTAAAATCCGAGTATACCGGATACTTCGAAAGAGTCGACAGAGTTAAAGGGGAGACGAAATCTTTTGAAGATTCGGACATAACGACCCGCACCCTTGCTCCGGACTTTATCAATTGGCGGACTAAAATTGCGGACTTGTACGCAGCAATGCTGCCTGAAATAGCAACAATTACATTTTTGCCGCGAAGGACCATGAGATCAAATTCTACTTCTTCTTATGAGAATCCGGCTTTCGAGTATAAACCTTATCATCCAAAAATTCGTCGATGGCTATAGCCACAGGCTTCGGTAAACGTTCGTAGTACTTCGAAATTTCGATCTGCTCTCTATTTTCAAAGATCTCTTCCAAGTTGTCAGAACTTGACGCAAATTCTTGCAATTTGGTCGTAAGCTCTTCCTTCATTCCAACGTTGATCTGGTTAGCCCTTTTGGACATTGCCACAATCGACTCATAAATGTTTCCAGATTTTTCTTCCAACTCGTGGTTGCTTCTGGTCACAGTTGTTCTCTCTGCCTTAGAATTTTTGTAATTCATTGTAGTTTGCAGTTTTCTAGTCCCTTTAGACTTTTATTAAAGTATTTTTCCAATTCAGGTAGCTTAGCGCTCGTTGAATAGGAATCCACAAATTTATGATAAGATTTTATTGTATTCTCGAATCTTTCGCATTTTTTCGATTCAATACTGTTGGCCGCCAACCTGTAATCGGAGATAACAACCATACTCATAATCAATTCTCTGTTCTTGGTATCTGGAAATTCTTTCAATGTATTCTTTAACGCTACACTGGCTGCTTGATAGTTTTCCATCCGGTAAAAAAGTCTTGCCTTTTCAAATGACTTCTTTTCGAGCTTCGCCCGCATACCGTCAATTATCGTATTGCAAGTATCCCTTTTCTCAGTATTAGGATAGCGCTCCAAAAATAACTGAAGATTATTAATTGCATTTCGCGTATCCGTCTGGTCCAACGAAAAGTCAGGCGAAAGTTTAACCATGCAGTAAGCTGATAAAAATGCGCATTCTTCAGCTCGTTCGGAATTCGGATAGTTTTTCACGTAATTCTTAAAATAGAATTCCGCCAGGTAAAACGCCTTTTGACAATATTGACTCATCGCATAATGATAATACACTTCTTCCCCCTTTTCGGTCATACGATAAATCGGAATCAACTGCTCAAAAAGGCTAATTGCTTTTAGACATTCACCTTCTTCATAAAGCTTCATTGCTAAGTTATACTTCATATCGTAGTCCTTACCTTTGAACACCTTATTGTAATCCCCGCAAGAGACCACAAGCAATACTAAACTAATAAGCCAGAAATTCTTCATCTCAATTCAAGGTGCAAATATAAAACAATGCCCTGAATCTACAGTTGGTTTAGGATTTATTACAACAATTTCCAAACTGAATTAATAATATAATAGTTTGTTCACACAGACGAATAACTTAATTTCGCAGGCTATTACTACGAATTTTTCTAAACATTACTATTGTTTATGACGCAAGATATCTTCGGCAAATTTCAAAATAATAGAGGTCCACTTGGGCAATATTTCAAAGAAGGTCATGGATACTTTTTCTTTCCAAAACTGGAGGGAGAAATCTCGAACCGTATGATATTTAGAGGAAAGGAGGTTCTTACCTGGAGTATTAATAATTACTTGGGTCTTTCTAATCTTCCTGAAATTAGAGAGGCGGACGCTCAGGCTGCAAAAGATTGGGGCCTTGGCTACCCAATGGGTGCCCGGATGATGTCCGGACATACAAAGTACCATGAAGAACTTGAGGAGAGTCTTGCCAATTATATGGACAAAGAAGCCTGTTATCTGTTGAATTTCGGGTATCAAGGATTTATGTCTGTAATAGATGCAATCGTGGATCGAAAGGACGTAATTGTTTACGATTCTGAATGTCATGCATGTTTAATCGACGGAGTGCGATTGCACCAAGGCAAACGTTTCGTGTACGCACACAATGATATTGAATCCTGTAAAAAAATGTTGGACCGGGCCGGCAAAATTACTGCCGAAACTGGTGGAGGAATTCTACTCATTACCGAAGGTGTATTCGGAATGAGCGGAGATCAGGGAAATCTTAAGGAAATTGTTCAATTACGGGAAGAAGGATATCGTTTTCGCCTAATGGTGGACGACGCACACGGATTTGGGGTCCTTGGAAAAACTGGCCAAGGAGCTGGAGAGGCCCAAGGAGTGCAATCCGAAATAGATATCTTGTTAGGGACCTTTGCTAAGTCGATGGCCAGTATTGGAGCATTCGTATGCGCATCGGAAGATGTAATTAACTTCCTTCAATACAATATGCGTTCGCAGATTTATGCTAAATCTTTACCAATGCCACTAGTAATAGGTGCGTTGAAAAGATTGGAATATTTTAAGGACCCAACGCAACGTCAGAAACTTTGGAATATCACAAATGCACTTCAGCAGGGATTTAGAGATGCTGGCTTCTCAATAGGTAATACAAATTCGTGTGTTACTCCAGTTATGATTCAGGGGGACTTGGCGCAAGCAACAAATATTACATACGACCTGCGAGAGAATCACGGCATATTTTGCTCCATTGTAATTTATCCAGTTGTTCCAAAAGGAACAATATTACTAAGATTAATTCCAACCGCAACACACACTCTGGAAGACGTTGAGTACACCATCGAAACCTTTAAAAAGGTTAAAGTTAAGTTGAGCCTCGGCGAATATGATTCTGCGGAGTTGCACAACGCAAACGCTTAACACACGAAAATTGCCCAAATAGGCAAAAATTAATAGTTAATAGTAATTTAGCCTATGTGGGGGATAGTCAATTTTTTACAATTCTGTGTTTATATTCCCTTCACGGTACTTTGTGCAACTGTAAGCTTAATTACACTTCCCTTTACCAAAAAGCTGGCAGTTTGGATCCCTAAAAAAGTTTGGGGTCCTTTCATATTATTTATTGGTGGAGCACGATACAAAATCGTCGGTAAAGAGAACATTCCGAAAGAAAAAGGATACATATACGTATCTAATCACGAATCGGCCCTTGACATAATAGCAACTTTTGTCACTACCCCTCAATTTTTGCATTTTGTCGCAAAAAAAGAGATTAAAAAAGTTCCATTCCTTGGGTGGTATTGTTCTGCTGTCGGTATGATTTTTATTGACCGAAGTAACCGTATCAAAGCCATGGAAAGTATGCGTCAGGCTGGGAAAACGATCAAGAATGGCAAGGATGTGATAACCTATCCTGAAGGAACCCGTTCCACAGAATTAGGAATGTTCAAAAAAGGAACTTTTGTAATTGCACAAGAGGGTAATATAGATGTAATTCCTGTGGCAATCAAAGGGACTCAAAATTTACTACCACCCGGATCAATGCGATATCGACCGGGTAAGTTCAAAATCATCATTGGGAAAAGAATCCCAGCCAACAACTACGAAAATAAGTCTGCTGAGCAATTTGCCAATGACGCGCGGGCCAAGGTAAAGCACCTCCTAGAATCTCACTAAGCTTTTCTTAAAAACACCAACTCAGTGTCTGAGCTTTCATCCGAACTAAACTTGTACCCATTAATATCAAATGACTTTAAATCCTCAACCTTACCAATTTGATTGTTAACAATGTATCGGGTCATCATACCTCTAGCAATTTTAGCAAAGGTCATAATGGTTTTGTACGTACCATTTTTGTAATCCTTAAACACCGGAGTAATAATCTCACCGTTGACTTTTTTCGAATTCACACTTTTAAAATACTCGTTAGAAGCCAGGTTAATTAAGGTGTTTGAAGTTCTATCTAGTTGTTCATTCAGCTGATCCGTAATCTGATCGCCCCAGAATTTGTACAAATTCGAAACGTTTGACGTCATTTGTAACCGAGTCCCCATTTCGAGTCGGTACTCCTGAATTAAGTCCAAAGGCCGCAACAAACCGTATAAACCGGATAGTATTCTCAAATGATCCTGTCCGTATGAAATCGCTTTTTCATCCAGCGTTTTAGCATCCAAACCACGGTAAACATCTCCAGTAAAAGCAAATAACGCTTGGCGAGAATTATCGGTATCGAACGGAGTAGACCAATCTTGATACCGTTGATAGTTTAGTTCCGCCAGGTTATCACTAATCTTCATCAGGTCGGAAAGCTTGCTTGGTTTTAGCTTCTTCATTTTGCCAACCAACTTCTCAGCGTTGTCCAAAAACATAGGTTGCGTATGCGCATAGGCATTCGCATCAAATTTAAAATCCAAAGATTTGGCCGGAGAAATAACTACAAGCATCGGTTTAATTTGGGACCTAAGTTAATCGTAAATAAAGTAAAAGCCATCTTCTTCAATTTGGTTTTTAGAAAAAAGATGTGGGTAGTGCTTTCGCAGTTCACTTTTGAACAAATCCAATGGAAGGTCATCAAAAATGCCATAATCATGTGTGTATTCCATAAATCTATTGCCAGATTCGTACTCCTGAAAAATGGAATCATGTATCCCATCGAACTCTAAGGTTCTCACTCCTAAGTACCGGCACAATTCTCTATTGAATGAGGGGGTACATTTCACCCAAGCTCCGTTTAAATAAAGCTCTGAATAACCATGGAACACCAATTCACTTGTGTCTAGAATCTTCTCCAACTTTGACGTTCCCAAATGATTGGTCACTTTAGCAAAACCTAATCTAGCCGGAATTCCAACCGCCCTGCAACAAGCGGTCATCATCATCGCTTTTTCAACACAATACCCATGTCTCCGATTTAACATTGCAGACACCTTAAGATACTCGATGGTAAGGTTAACCTTAAAGGGATCGTAATACCAACGATCTCTTACTGCATAATACAGTTTAATGGCTTTATCCACATCTGACTTTTGGCCGCAACACACTTCTCCAACGAAAGTCAAAATATCCGGGTGCCGCCAATCCAAAACATCAGTTGGCACTAAAAAATGATCTAGTTCATGCATAGCAAATCGAAATCCGAACTCAACTATAGTCGCTCGGTTTTATAATTCAATGACCCTCACTCTTACTGAACTTTGATATTTGCCACCGGGGTAAAAATCGTTGTAATCGAAATTGAGCCAAACATTACTTTCGGAATCGAGATGATAAAATACACTCTTTTTACGAATCTCATTTCTAAAACATAACTGGATCAAATCTACAACCTCTGAAAAGTCCTTTTTGTTTCCAACCAACACTTCAGGGTAAATGTGCCCAACCTCAACTTCACCTTCCTTAACAATGGTTCGAACAAAACGAACCCGTAACCCGACGTTTTTCAAACATGCTCCCATCAGAATACTATAATCGTCGCAGTCTCCCTTAAAGAAATCGTCATCTTTCAGTTGCAAAATCGTTTCACTTGCCGGAGAATAATAGTCCTCCTGGTAAGGGTCGCTCATATATCGCCATCTGTTACGCACTTCCTTAAAAATTGAAAAACCATGGATTACATTAAAGTTCTTATGCGTAGCGTGTTCTTTGAAATGTTTATGCGCAATGTGCGCTGCGTAATTTCGAACTTCATGATTGTCGTAATCGGAAGCCTTTTTTATTTCCTCCGACTTGGATGTCAAAATATCCGATCGCAACTCAAATTCCATTCGCTCAATCCGAGTATGGATACCATAAAGAAAACTCTGATAGTCTGCAGTGAGTTTAGCAAATCCGTAATCGAATAAAAAAGAAGCAATTGTATAGGACAGCAAGGCTAGAAAAAACAGCACATAAAAAACTACTCTAAAGCACAGAACTAACAAGTAAAGAAACACAAAAACACCTATGAACAGTAACCCATAGAGTAGCTTATTTTCAAACATAAGGGCATCTGTAAGGCCAAGTATATACTTGTACAAAATAATGAACAGTGGCACACTCAGGATAGATGCAACCAATCCGTTAAAAAATACAATTCCCGGATCTCGTGGCTTAAGAAGTTTCCTAATCATGCTCTTTCAGGCCGTTCTCGGTGTTATTTAGAATATAAATTCGCACTTCTCCTGTTACGCTTCTAATACTAAATTTGTTTTCGGCAAGAACCACAATTATTTTGGATCTTGTTTCATTCAATAATACGCAACTATGTCTACGGAACCAAAACAAGATCAGGACTTTCCTTTCCAAATGTCAGAAGAACAGTGGAAGTCAAAACTATCACCTGAAGAATATCGTGTTTTACGTTTAAAAGGAACCGAAATGCCCAGAACAGGCCAATATGACAATTTTTATGAACAAGGCCATTATCGTTGCAAAGGTTGCGGGTTTGAACTGTTTGATTCCGAGCATAAATTTGATTCAGGATGCGGTTGGCCTAGTTTTGATGGCGAATTAAGTTCGGCCAAAATTAAAAAGCTGCTGGACACTTCACACGGTATGCGCCGCACTGAAATTCTGTGCTCTAACTGCGGAGGACATTTGGGACATCTTTTCACTGAAGGTCCAACAGAATCAGGTTTACGCTACTGCGTCAACTCAGCTTCAATAGACTTTAAAAACAAAAAATCAGCGGAGTAAAATTTCAGTTGCCCCATAACCATACTTGTCAAAGGAGGCATCTTGGCACACATAATCAGGATGGCATTCTTTGATTTCGGCCCAGATTTCTTCACGTAAAACGCCTGACCCTACTCCATGAATTACGATCATTTTATCCAATCGCCTGTTTTTTGCTTCGCGCAAAGCCCTGCGAAATCGAGTCATCTGAACCTGAACAATTTGAAAATTTCCCATCCCATGATGTGAATCAATCAAATTCTCTACGTGCAAATCCACTTCAAACGTAGATGATCGCTCAGTTTTTTTTAATCTTCCAAGTTTTTTATTGACTTGCTCATTATGGTGCTCTAGTCTTTGATCCCCACAAATTCTATTAAGGTCTTTGGTCGAAATATCTTGAAGATGCGTATCATTAGCTGTTACTAAAACCAATTCCGATGGATCGTACTCGTAATCAAAACCATCGTCAGACTCTACCAGGATTTTTCCAGCCGGCAAAAGATTCACGATCTTTCCACCTCCTACTTCATTTAAAAACCGAACCGTATCGCCTATTTTCATTGATTCTAATTATCAGGTGATTAACAAAATTTTAGCTGCAGCTTTAAAAAAAACGCAAAGCTATTGAATTATAGATCAATTCGACGGATATTTGAAGTCTAAATACAATTTGCATGAAGCAGCCAATTAAGGGTTTTTCAAAATTATCCAAACAAGCCAAAATAGAGTGGTTGGCAAAAGAATATTTAAGCAACCCTAATTCTCAAGAAGATGGTTCGGAGATGATGGAGTTACTAAAGAGTTACTGGCACAGCGACGAAAAAACCCAAAAGCTTCACGATGAGTTTATTGAAAACACCATCTCTAATTTTTACATGCCGTTTGGAGTCGCCCCGAACTTCTTAATCAACGATAAACTGTGCTGTATTCCAATGGTTATTGAAGAAAGTTCAGTTGTTGCTGCAGCGGCAAAATCGGCCAATTTTTGGTTGGAAAGAGGAGGTTTTAAAACCGAGGTGCTTTCCACAAAAAAAATTGGTCAAGTACATTTTGCATGGCATGGCGATTCGGACCGTTTGAAGTCATTTTTCAATAAAATAAAGCACAAGTTTTACGAAGGAACGGAAAAATTATCGGCCAACATGCTGGCACGCGGTGGTGGAATTTTGGATATCGAATTGGTTGACAAAACTCTTGAAGAGCCAAATTACTATCAACTGCACGCCACCTTCGAAACTTGTGATTCTATGGGGGCCAACTTCATCAATTCAATTCTGGAAGAGTTTTCAAAAATTTTGGAATTTGAGTTGAAAAATGATTTGACCCTAGATGATTCTGAAAAAAATGTGCTTATCATAATGTGCATTTTATCCAACTACACGCCGGAGTGTATTGTTCGGGCAGAGGTAAGTTGTGCAATAGATCAGCTGCAATTGGGAGCAGATATTGACCCAAATGAATTCGCAGACAAATTTCAGAAAGCAGTGCACATCGCTCAAATTGAACCTTATCGGGCTACAACTCACAACAAAGGAATTTTTAATGGTATTGACTCAGTAATTTTAGCAACCGGCAATGACTTTAGAGCTGTCGAAGCCTGTGGTCATACGTATGCGTCCAGACACGGTAAATACCAAAGTCTTACCAACGTCGAAGTTAAAGATGGTATTTTCAAATTTTGGATTGAAATCCCTATGGCACTTGGCACCGTTGGAGGTCTAACTGCACTGCACCCAATGGTTAAACTAGCGCATAAAATTCTAGGAAATCCAAATGCACAAGAATTAATGCAAATAGTTGCTGCAACTGGTTTAGCGCAAAACTTCAGCGCACTACGTTCTTTGGTTACAACGGGGATTCAAAAGGGCCACATGAAAATGCACCTCATGAACATTCTCAACCAATTGGAAGCTACTGAAGAAGAAAAAGTTAAGGTACAATTACACTTTACAGATAAGGTTATCAGCCATAAAGCGGTTGTTGATTACTTTAGAGAACTTCGCGGAATCTCTACCGCGACTCCATATGAGCAAAGAACAGTTTAGAAGTAATGGTAAGCTGATGCTTACTGGAGAGTACCTAGTGCTTAACGGAGCAAAAGCGTTATCCCTGCCAACAAAATTCGGTCAATCTCTTCACATTGAGCAATCTACTAAATGTGAGAAATTGGAGTGGACCAGTCTAGATGTAAATAATCAAGTTTGGTTTAGCGCTACATACAATTTCGATGATTTCTCAATATTGAAATCTTCTTGTTCAGAAACAGGCCGGCGTCTGGCCAGGATCTTGAAGGCTGCTAGAAATCTTAATAGTAGATTTCTGAATAATGTTTCAAGCGGTTGTAATGCTAGATCTATTCTTGAATTCGAACGCAATTGGGGCCTAGGGTCTAGTTCTACTTTACTAAACAATATTGCCCAATGGGCTCAGGTTAACCCGTTTGAATTACATTTCAACATAAGTAATGGAAGCGGCTACGACATAGCGAACGCGTCTATTGACTCGCCTATTCTCTATTCTTTGTCACGACCTGAGCCAACTGTACAGCAAGTCCACTTTGCTCCAGACTTTGCGGAAAACTTGTTTTTCATACACCTCAACAAAAAACAAATTAGCTCCATTGAAGTAGCAAATTTTCAATCAGATTACAATACTGATCAAACTCAACAGGCCACGAAAAAAGTCGATCAAATCACGAACGAAATACTATCGACAAAATCTTTAGCTGAATTCGAAAGACTTCTATTGGACCATGAGGAAATTCTCGAAAGTGTTATTCAAAGTAAACCAGTCGGAGAATCTACCTTCCCTGACTACAATTCAGGAATCTGCAAATCGCTAGGGGCATGGGGCGGCGACTTTATTTTGGTCACCTCTAAAACTCCGGATGACTTGCAATACTTTAAAGACAAAGGGTTCAAAACAGTTATCCCATACCAGCAAATGATTCTTTAACCAATACACACTACTTAATTGCATTACCATCCTCACCAATTTAGCATCACCTGAAGGCTCACATCCAAGCACAACCTTCCAGAAAATTCTACTGCAAGATTCTTGTCAAACACTTTTTGCGCAAAACAGTTGTAAGCGTCCGGTGTAGTACGTGTAGTTGTTTAACTTTTTTTTACGGGTAGTAATTGTTGGA